>JBKJKL010000152.1:0-4836 GCA_046597485.1 Chthoniobacterales bacterium | reverse complement strand
CCGCAGTGCCCGTGGCTGGTGTATTCGCAGAGGCAGACATCGGTGATGATGACCAGCTCCGGGCAGGCCGCACGGACGGCGCGCACGGCTTGCTGCACGATGCCGTCGTCGGCATAGGCGCCGCTGGCCGCTTCGTCTTTCTCGCGTGGGATGCCGAAGAGAAGGACCGCCTGCAGACCGAGCTCGCTCGCGTGCCGCGCTTCTATGACGGCCTCAGCGACGGACAACTGCGCGACTCCCGGCATGCTCGTGATCGCGCGCCGCGTTTCCACTTTCTCGCTCACAAAAAGCGGGAGGATAAAATCGTGCGGCGTCAGCTTCGTCTCGCGGACGAGATTGCGCAGCGCGCTGGAATTCCGGAGCCGCCGCGGCCGATGAACAAGCTTCCTCACCGGCCGAGGCTACGTCTGCGGCGAAATCGTCGCAAGCCGCCTTGGGCTTGACCGCGTCTCTTTCGCCATGTAGCCGCTCGCCACAGTGCGCGCCGATTACCTGCTGATCGACATCAGTAATTCCTTCACAAAACTCGCCTTCGCCAGCCGGCGCCGGGTAGAACGTGCCATGCGCGTCCCGACGGGCGAACTCAACCGTCCTGCGCTGCGTGCGATGCTGGAGAAACGCGAAGTCCGCGCGGTGGTGGTCGCGTCGGTCGTGCCGGCGAAGGATGCGATCATCCGCCGCGCCGCGGACAAGACACCGGTGCTCTTCATCGATGCACGGTGCGACCTCGGCGTGGGCGTTGATTATCCCAATGCGAAGTCGATCGGCGCCGACCGGCTGGCGAATGCCGCCGCCGTCGCGCAGCTCTACGGCAAGCCAGCCATCGTGGTCGATTTCGGCACGGCGGTGACCTTCGACGTCGTTTCGGCGGAGGGCGATTACATCGGTGGCGTGATCGCTCCGGGGCTCGAGTCGATGACGACCTTCCTTTATCAAAAGACAGCCCTCCTCCCGAAGCTGACCTTGCGTGAGCCGGCCAGCGCGATCGGCCGGACGACCAAGGCCGCGATGATGTCCGGCGCGATCTACGGCTACCGCGGGCTGGTCCGCGAGATCATCGACCGCATCACGGCGGAAGCGTTCCCGAAAACAAAGGTGCGCGTCGTGGCGACGGGCGGCTATGCGGATCTGATCGCGCGCCGGTTGCCGGCGATCGAAGCCGTCCACCCGGGCCTGACGCTGGAGGGCTTGCGCTTGATCGGGAACCTAAACCTCCAGCCTGGCCGGAGATGAGACGGCGGGCGCGGCCTGCGTCCTGCTTTGCTGAATCGCAGATGGCGCGGCGCGAGCGGAAAAGGGCTTGTCACATGCGCCATGCGACGGTTGTATGCCCACTGCTATGAAAATCCGGAAATTAGCGACTATTTCCCTGCTGGTTTTGAGTTCTTTTGCCGCCGACAACGTCGCGCCATCGAAGACCGAACTGGAGTCGATGTATGACAAGGCTTTCCGCGAATTTGACGCCAACAACTACGACCAGGCGCTAAAGGATCTCGACGCGATCGACGCACGCCAGCCCGACCTGGCGGAGTCGTCCAACCTGCGCGGTGTCATATTGATGCGGCAAAAAACGTATCCGGATGCGGAAAAAGCGCTGCAAAAAGCGCTTGCGGCTGACCCGAAATTCTGGAACGCCCGCTTCAACCTCGCGGAGATTCCGTTCCTGCAGAAGAACTGGACCGAAGCGCGGAAGCGGTTTGAGGATTTGCTAAAAGGGAACGCCTCCGAGCTGCACGGCGAAGCGCGCCAGCTCATCGAATACAAGGTGCTGATCACCTACTTGATGGAAGGAAAGACGAACATGGTGGAGTCGACTCTCGCCAAGTTTGAGGCCGCGCCGGAAACGCCGGCGGTGCATTACTCGAGGGCCGCCATCGCCCTGAGCAAAAAAGATGACGCTGCCGCGAAGGAAGCGCTCAGCACGGCCGAGAAGAATTTCTCGCCGCAGATTAACAAGCTCTTTGCCGAGTCGCTCTACGAAGTGGGCTGGCTGGAAAAACCAGCTGGGCAGACCCGCGCCGCGCTTGAGTTGAACTCCGCTGCGGAGAAGGCGGCGCAGCAGAAAGCTTTTGCGAAGCAGAAATACGACGAAGCCGAGCAGGCTCTGGCGCAGCGTGACTTGACCGCGGCGCGGAAGCTGGTCGACGAAGCCGATACGGCGGAGCCAAATCAGGCGGGGGTCGTAAACCTCCGCGGCGAAGTCTTGCTCGAGCAAAAAGATTACGACGGTGCGGAAAATGAATTCCGCCGCGCGCTGAAGCTCGACGCGAAATTCCGCGATGCGCAATACAATCTCGCGCAGGTGCCGTTTAAGAAAAAGGACTACCCGAAAGCGCGCGAGCGTTTCGAGTCGCTCTTCAGCAGCACCTCCGGCGCGGACAAGGATCGCGCGGCGCAGCTGATCAAATACAAGGTTTACCTGACCTATCTGCTGCAGGGGAACGACACCCGCGCGCAGAAGATGATGGAGCAGTTTCAGTTCACTGGCGACACACCGGCGCTCTATTACGCGCAGGCCGCCTGGGAGTTCAAACACGACAATGCGACCAAGGCGAACGATTGGGTCACCTCGGCCCGGAAGATTTATCCGCCGGCGCTGAACGGCGTCTTCTCGGACGCGTTCTTCGATCTCGGCTGGCTCCAGACCGCGCAGGTCGTAGCCGCGGCCTCACCGGCCGCCGCCGGCCCGGAAGGAGCACCCGCCGAAATCGCGCCGTCGATCGAGCCAACTCCGCTGCCGACAGTCGCGCTCGCGAAGAACGAAGCCCCGAAGGGCGAAGTGGCGGGCATGGAAGCGATGACTTCGACCACCGCGCAGACGCCTGCTGCCTCCAGTGCGGTGAATGCATCGCCGAGTGTTGAGACGCCCGTCGCCTCGACCGCTTCCGCAGCCGCCGCCACGCCGGTCGTCGCGGTGCCTTCCGAGACGAACGAGGAATCAGCCCGCACCAATTCTGCGAGCGCGGTCAGCAGCCCGGCCACCGTGCTGGCGCCAGCGAAGGTGCGCGAGTGGGCCGAACCGAATTGGTCGGACAAGCTCGGCGATTCTAACGCGCTCCTGATTGGCGCAATCCTTCTCACCGCGACTGGCCTGATCGCTTGGGCAGTTGTGCCGGAACTTCGCCGCCGTTCCGCGCGTCGTCGCGAGGAGCCGCAGTTAGTGTCCGCCTCTGGCCCGGCCTTGGACGATCTCGAGTCGTCGACGGATGAAACCGAATACGTCAGCGCCGGCAACGTTGCCGCGAGTCCGCCACAGGTTTCGCTCCAGCTGCGCGCTTCCGAGCCAGCGCTCCGCCGCGCTGCCATGCCGGTGAGCCGCGCCGGCCGTGGACTCGGCGGTGGCAACAGCCCCGGCGCGGCGATGAGCGCTCCGGATGCGACTTTCACGCCACCCGCGCCCGCGCCGCAGGAAACCGCGGCCCCAGTGCCTGCGTCCGACCTCGACGAAGGGGTGGGCGAACCGCAACCACTCGTTAGTCAGGACGCCGTCGCGGTTGAAATGATCGAGGACGAAATGGCGCCTGAGCAGCTCGAGCCGATTTTCGCTAGTGCGACCGTTGAGCCCGAGATCGTCGCCGCGCCGATCATGGCGCAGGCCATCGAAATCGAAGCGCTGGTGAGTGAGCCGGTCGTCAATTTCAGCGCGCCGATTGAAGAGGCCGAAGTCCTCACCAGCGAGCCGGAGACAAAATTTGTCGAAACCGCGGTGAGCGAGCCAGAGCCAATCGGCCAGGGCGCACCGGTCCCCCACCTTGAGCCGGTCATGGCCGAAGTCGTGCCGTTCACCGAAGTGCCAGTTATCGCGCCACAGCCGGTGATCGCCCCTTCTGCTCCGCTCGCCGTCGCGGGCTTGGGGGTTGCAGGTATCGGTGCCCTGCGCCATTCTCCCGACAGCAGCTCGTCGGCGCCGCAGAGCAGTAGCGACGAGTCGAATTCCCAGCAGCCCAACCAACCAATCATGCCCACACCGAGCCAACCCACACCTACTCCAGTCATTCGCACCGGTCCGACTTCGCCGATGAGCCCAGCTACCCAAGGCCAGGCCGGCGGCCCGCAACAGGCCATTGCCCCGCAGTCCGGCGGCGGTGGCGGCACCGGCAGCGGCAGCGGTATGCATACCGCGGTCCAGCTGACCTTCTCGACCGAGATCGCTTCGCTCCAGCTGACCCCGAGCTTCAAGATGGGCTCGCTCCAGCTCAAGCCGACCTCGCGGATCGTGACCATGCGTCTCTCGCCGTCGCAGAATCCGCAGCCGGCGATGAACCTTCAGGTGACCTTCGAGGTCTCGAGCGTTCAGCTCGCGGGCAGCGCGATCGGCACTCTGCGCCTGACACCTTCGCAGCAGCAGCGTCCAGGCGTGAGCAGCTCGCCTTCCTTCAGCATCGCTGGTCTCCAGCTCGTGCAAGGTTCAGAAGCCGCTCCCGTGCAGCTGACCCCTTCGCAGCAAGGCCAGGCCTCCGTTCACATGACCGGCGGTTTTCAGATCACGACGGTGGAGTTTTCGCCGACCTTCGAGATCGCCTCGATCGTCCTTAGTTGCACTTCGCGGAGCGTGCAGGTGCAGCTCCCGGGCAGCGGTCCCTCCTCACCGGAAGGCGCCCCGATGTTTGAGATGAGCAATGTCCAGCTCTCCGGCAGCGGAGAGATCGGCATGATCAACTTGAGCCCGGCCGGTGCCCCGGCGCGCCAGGGCTAGCCTCGCGTTTCGAGTTTTAAATTTGGACGGCCCGCGTTTTCGGACGCGGGCCGTTCTGTTTTCCGGGCGCGGATCAGAGCGGCTTAAGAAATGTTGTAGCCGGTCCGTTGGCGGCGTCTCGGGTGGGGTGGGCGTCTCGC
>JBKJKL010000129.1:0-9311 GCA_046597485.1 Chthoniobacterales bacterium | reverse complement strand
GGATTGAGCGTGGGCGAAGGTGCCGACCAGGAAGGCGGCGACAGCGACCAGCGGGAGGAGGGAAACGGTTTTCGTATTCATGATTTTTTACAACTTCTGTTTACTAACAGCGCACGGGCATTCCGGGAAGCTAAATCGAGCATCTTCCGAACCCGCCATGCCAAAAGCGCATTCGAGCTGTCGAAAAGCTGTCTTCATTAGGTAACGCCGGAAAGCACGAGAAAGGAGCTCAGGATAATCTTTCCTCACTGCAAGGTGACCCTGAGCCGGAGAAACTCTCGCGTGTTTTGACCCAGCGGGTGGGTGGAGCGCACGGTGACGGTTTCCAGGCTGCCCGGTCCTGGGACGGCGCCGAGCGAGATCAGATCAACCGCGGAGGCGGACCAATCGCCCAGCGCCAGACTGCTGGCACGTTCCGGTTGGTAAAGGATGTCCGTGGGCGCCTCAGCTCCGGTCGGTTTGGTATAGGAAAGGGTGAGATATTTTTGGCCGTTTTCTTCCACGGTCCCGGTTGTGATGCCGGTGGGCCCGCCCACCGTTGGGTCCAGGCCGAGGGCGTAATCGAGCACGTTCGGGTTGCCGTTGCCGTTCGGATCGGCCAGGGCGCCGGCATTCGCGCCGGTTAAGTTATAGCGACTGGCCCAGCTGTTAAACGTCGGCGCGACCGCTTGGAAATCGGTTAAGCGCAGCGTGTTCCCGCCGTTCACCAACTGTACCGCGAAGGAGCCGTAGCTGCCCGACGCCGCGACGCGCGTACCGGCGAGGCCGGTGGTGATTGGAGAGCCGGCAACCACGACGTCGAAAACGTCGCTCGCTTGCACGCTGCTGCCGAACCCGTTCAACATCCGCACGCGCAGCGCGCCGTTCATCGTGAACGCGCCGCTCACGTTCACCACGTCGTATTGCCTGCCGGCAGTCGTGCCGCCGATCTCGAGGTCGAGCAGCGAACCGGATTGGAACGTCAGGTTGCCGGTCCAGGTGAGTGTACCGGGGCTGCTGCCTGGCGCCATCATCCCACCATTCTTGATCAGGCCGGGGCCGTTGAACGTTCCCGCACCGGTCAAAATTCCGCCCATATCGGCGATGATGCTACCACCGTTCTGCGCCGTCGCGGTTCCACCAGCCTCGACCGCGATCATGCCCGAGTCTGTCGTGGCAAGCGCGTCACGATAGCGCGCCATCACCTCAGCGTTCGCTTGGCGCTGATCGCGACCTTGCGCGGCAGTGATTTCTTCGGCTGCCGCCATCACGGCTGCGATTCGTCCGGGGATTGACTCAGGCTTCGCAAGGAGGTTGCCCCCGCCCGCCGCGACCATGTTACCGCCGCCCGCCGCAACCATATTTCCACCGCCCGCCGCGACCATGACACCGCCATTGTGGCTGAGGATCGAGGAGGCGCGCAGCTCTGCTGCCTGTCTAGCGATCGCCGCCGCGTTATTCACCTGCAAGGCCTGCGCTGCTTCGAGCCTTGCACCCGTCATGCTGGCAAAGGAGCCACTCGAGATGAGTGCGCTCAGGCGAGCGATCAGGGACCCGCCATCCATACCGATCAACGTGCTGCTGTCTTGACTGATCAAACTATTCGCGTTGATGAACGAGCCGGCACCCCGCGCGGTGAGATTGCCGCCGCCGGCGGCGACCATGTTCATTCCCCCGGCGGCGACGATGTTTCCACCGCCGGCCGCGACCATGTTGAGCCCGCCGGCTGCCACTAGGTTGAGGCCACCGGCAGCGACTAATTGACCTCCATTCGAGAAGATGCTGGCCGCCAGAGTTTGGCCGGCTTCCATGTCGACGCTGATTCCGGCGGAGTTATTCAACTCAAATCTTTGCGGCTGCTGTTCCAACGGGACGCCTCTCAAAGAAAGAAAAAGCCGCGCGTTGTTGGACACCGCGATGCCGCCGCGCCCGCTGAACTTCCGCATAAACTGGAATGAGCCGGCACGGAATTCGAGGAAGCCGTCGTTCAGGAAATCCACGTCGAGTCGGGTTTCATTGTCTGTGTCTTGCACAAGCCGCCCGGTCGAGGTGTTGTGGAAGAGCGAAGTGGAAGAAGGCTCAGTTGTAACGCCCGGCGTGAGCAAGCTCCCCATCTTTGCCTGAATGATGAAGCGCCCTTGGTTGACAAACTGCGCCCCGTTCTTCAGCTCGAGTTTCTGTCCGATTGCGTTCCAGGTCGAGCTGCCTGCCGCCAGTTGCGTCTTGAGAGTTGCGTTATCGACCACCTGGCTTCCGTCCCCAAAGATCAATTGGGTCGAACTCAAGGTCCCATGTGCACCGTTTACGCTTTTGATCGTGTTGTTCCCGCGGAAGACGACCGCTGCGCCAGCCGTGATGCCGGTGCCGTGATCTGGAAAGGTGCTCGGCTCAAATTGCAGCGTCGTCCCGAGGAAGCGGACAGCACCCGTGCCGTTCATTTCCACGGCTTGACCGCGTGAGCGGTAGATTTTGTCCGCGCCCGTGAAATTGATCTCCGAGGTTGGATCGTTCGGAAGGAACTTCGCGAGCTCGTTGAACAAGCCACCGCCGGCGAACGTGAGCAATTTGCCCGACTCAGCCCAGACTCGGCCGGCGACATCAATCGGCGCGCTGCACGTCATTTCCGGATAGCTGCCGCCGTTAAGGCCTACCCGGTAGAAATGGGTATTGGAATTTTCGAGCGTTCGCAGCATGCCGCTCCCCGCACTAGCGATGCTGGAGCTGCCGTAGTGATTGATCCGGCCTGCATTTTCAATCACAGCTCCGTTATTCAGGTTGATCGTGCCGCTCGCGCTGTCATTGATCCCGATACTGGCGGTAGCGGCGGGCGCGATGCGCAGGAGCGTATTCGCGAGAGTGATGTTAAAGGGCCCGACGCCGTAGTTCGAGATTTCCTTGCCGACCTGCAAGGCCTTGGTGATTTCGAGTGTGCCCACTCCGGTTACCGATCCGGTCACATTACTGCCACCATAAAGACCGATGTTCTCGCCCGTGAGTTTGGCTCCGTCAGTGAAATTGAAATTCGCGGTGTTTGTAGCAAAGAAGCCGTTACCGGTGGCCGTATTCCCGGTGCCGTCGAACGTGACTGTGACGCTGTTGACTGCGAGCAAACTCAAGCCCTGGTTCACTTTGGCCGAGCCGTTTTGGAAAAAGCCATTGGATAGGATCGAGAGCGAGCCCGTATCCATAAAGAATTCGCCGGAATTCTCATAGGGCATTTCGAATCTGTTCTCTTGTGCGCCCGTGGCGCGGAAAGTTCCGCCGGGCAGGTTCTTGAAGAGTGTTCCGGGAGCGCCACTCACGACATTGATGTAGCCGCCCATGGAGATCGTCCCGGAGTTCTTCCAGGTGGCGCCGTTACTGAATTGGAGCAGCCAGTTCGATTTATCAATCGAGCTGTTTGATCCCGCCGCGGTCACCAATTGCACACCGGAAAATGTGGTCGGACCCGGATGAATGGTGAGTCCCCCGCTCACGTTCATCGTTCCTGGCCCGGTCAGAACGGATGTGCCGTCGCTGCCGAAGTTGAAATTCCCCGTCACATTCAAGACGGTCGCCCCATCCGCCAAAGTGACCGTATTGTTCGTGAACCAGTGACGTCCCAGGCCGGAGAAAGTGTTTGTTCCAGAGAAGGTGAAGGGAGCGTTCTGGAAAACGAGATCGCTGCCCGTGGCGGCGGACATGGTGGAATTCGCGAGCGTGCCGTCCGCCTTCCAGCGAAGGATTCCGCCCTGCACGTCGATCGCGCCGGAGTTGGGCACGCCAATAGTGCCGCTGGTCAAAGGGCTGAAGACTGAGTAATCGCCGCCGCCGACTTTCCGAATCGTGCCAGTGTTTCTGAAACTCGATCCGCCATTCGCCAACCCTTGGAAGGTGCGCGTGCTGCCGCCTTCGCCGAACACCGCCGTGCCCGCATTGGTAAAGATGACGCCGGCGCGAGCGTCGAAATTATTCAGGAAGCGCATCGACCCGGTGCTTTGGGTATCAACCAGGCCGCCGGAGAGAATGGTCTGGGTATCGAAGGTGACGCTTCCCCCACTGGTCGCCCGAATGGTCGCGCCCGTGTTGGTGAATTGGACCGGATGGAAATAAAGCGTGCCCCCGTTGCTCCCCTTCATCTCCTTGCCGGGATTGTTCACGATCGTATGAGGAACGAGTACGAGCTGCTTCCCGTTCACGTCGGCGTTGATGAGCGCATTGTTGATCAGATACATGCCGCGATCGGTCGAGGGGTTGAACCCGAGCAGACCGAAGCCGCGCAGAGTTTGATTCACCGTCAGCGTCGGATTGGTGTAGGGGCCTTCGATCGAGGCGGAAGCGCCACCGGGCGTCGCATCGCCGAGAATGAATTCGCCCGGTCCGCTGAGCGAAGCGCTCGGGTTCGAGTTGGAGCCGATCGAGATACGGGTGCGGACGCTATCATTTGCATTCCGGACCCGGATGGTGCCTTCGTTTTGAATGGCGCCAACGAGGGTGGTCTGACCAGCGTCCCGCACGATGAGCGGACCCTGCGTGGTCAGATTAATGAGCGTGGCATTGGCCAAATCGAAGTTCGTCGCGTTGGCCGCGGCACCGACGTTGCGCAGGACGCCACCGTTGATCGCGGTCGCGCCGATAAAACCGAAGGGGCTCGTGTTTAAAGCTTCCATCGTCCCGCCTGTGTTATTGAAACCAAACCGGCTCCAAATCCGCATTTGCCCGAGGTTGGTCGCGCGGAAGGTGCCGCCGGCGTTGATGACCGAGCTCAGCTCGAGCTGGAGAGCTTTGCCGTCCACGTCCGCGGCGATCGTGCCGGTGTTATTGAGCACGAGCCAGCGGTCGTAGTTCGGGTCGCCCATCCGGCCAAAGCCGCGGATCGTGTGGTTGGTGTTGTTTAGCGTGAAAGTCTGCGAGTTTTGCGACAGCTCCATGATAGCCGACTCGGTACTGCCGTTGACGACGTCGCCGAGAATAATCTCACCGCCGCCGCTCAGCGTCGCGCTGCGACTGGGTGAATCGCCGATGCGCAGCCGCGCGTAGTGGGTGGAAGCGGAGATGCGCAACGTCCCGTTGTTCTCGATGTCGCCGATGATGAAGGCCTCCTGCGCCGACCCGGAAAGCCCGAGGGTAAGATCGCCTTCCAGCCGCATGCCGCTGCCGGGATTGACCAGCGTCATGTTCCCGAGAGGAATGCTGCCACCGAGGTTGCGAATGAGACCGCCTTCGATTCGAGCGAAAGCCGCTTCGACGCGTCCGCCGTTTAACGCCTCAATCGTGCCGCCGGTGTTCCTGAGCGGCCCGTTAAAGGCAAGGCGCAGGATGCCGCCGTCTATCGCGCGCAGCATGCCGTTGCTTTGGTTGTCGAAGGAAGCGACATCTAGGAGCAGCATCTGCCCGTTCCGATCGGCTTGGAAAATGCCGCGATTAAGAATGGAAACGGAGTCGATCAAACCATTCGACGAAGGATAGCCGACGTTCCCGCGACCCCGCACGGTCACCCCCTGGAAAGTCCACTGTTGATTCCCTTGATCGATCAGCTCCGGCAGATTGTCTTGGGTGGCATTAAGGACGATCTCGCCCGTGCCGGCGAGGGTGACGGCGTTGGTCCCGGTGGCAATGTAGACGCTCGAGCCGTCATTCAAGGTCAGCGTGCCGTTGTTCGTCACCGTGCCGCCGAAGGTCGAACTACCGGCACCTTTGATCGTCCCGGCCAACGTCGTGTCGTTCAAGACCGCGCCGGTTGCGAGGCGGACCTCGCCGCCATTGGTTCCGGACACATTACCACCGGTGACCGTAAAGCCGCCGAAGCGCGCGACTGAGTTTGCTCCGTCGGCTAAAATCTGGCCGAAGCCTGTATGAACGAGATCGCCTTGATTGAAATCGAGCGTGCCGCCGTTCGTCGCCTTGATCATCCCGGTGTTCGTGGAACCGCCCGCAGCGTTGAAGGTCAGGGCGCCGCCGGTCAGATTGGCGTTCACCGTGCCGGTGTTTTGGATCGTCCCGGGGTATGAGCCGTTATTATAGCGGCCGAAATTCGCCGCGCCCTCGATCGTGGCATTGTTCACCGTCACGCCGGTGATCTCCGGTAAAACCGTCGCCGAAGTCCCGAGCATGAGCTTGCCGGAACCGTTGATCGTCTTCGTCCCGTCCAGGAACACAGCATTCGGAATGGCGAACGTCCCGTTCAAGAGCAACTCCCCGGCGCCGGCGAAGGAACTGCTGGAAATCGTGATGCTCACGATTCCGGGCACCGTCTGCACCGTGTCCCCTGCATCGATCCGCAGGCGTCCAAGGGTTAGGCCGGTTATTCCCAAATTAACGGCCGAGTTCGTTCCCGGGAGATTATCCACCCGCACATCGGCCATCGTCGAGTTCGGCACTGTGCCGCCAGTCCACTTGGCGGGATCATTCCACGATCCATTGCCTCCCGTCCAAGTCTGGAGCACCTGCGCCCGAACTTCAGGGAGGCTGAAAGAGGAGCTGAGGACAATGGTAAGAAACGAGAGAGCGCGTGCGAAATTCATCCGGTGAAAGGGCAAAGAAATATGGGCTTATTTCTAAACGCCGAATTCCCGGGCAAAATGGGCTCAAAAAGTTTTGAGAATCTCAGGTCGCGCGGTGTGGGTCGCCGTGCGTAGCAGCGCCGCGACTAGACCAGCCGCAAGCGGGCGGGGGAGTGGTCCGTAGCCTTTCGCGAAAGTGGATTTCGGCTGCCTGGCGCCGATTACGGCGCGGGCGACGCGGCGGGCGCTGCGGTCGGCGTGATCGACTTCAGGACGCGGCCGAGATCACTGTTCGTGGAGATGACGGCGGTCGTGCCTTTTTCAAAGGAAGCCTTTGCGACCTCGAGGCTGCGCTGAAACAGATATAGGTCCTGCGCCTCGGCCGTCCCGTAGACGGCGGTGTAAACGCGCGCTGCCTCGGCGTCCGCTTCGCCCTCGATCTTGAGCGCGTCACGATTAGCGCTCGAGATGATCGAGGCCACTTCGCTTTCTTTTTGGCCGCTAATGTTCGCTGCTTCACCGTGCCCCTCGGAACGGAAACGGGCCGCGATCTGGTGCCGCTCACTCGACATCCGCTCGACAATTTTCTGCGCGACGGCCGGGTTGTATTTGCTCCGCTTGAAGCGCTGGTCGAGCAGCTCAATCCCGAAGTCGGCGATCTTCTGGCGGGCGCGTTCCGTGATCTGCTTTTCGATTTCGCCGCGCCCGACCGCGATGTCCGGGATGGTGCTGGGCAGGATGGTGCCGGTCTTTTCCAACTCCGGATCGCGCAGTGGCTGGCGACCCTTGGTCACGCGGATGATCTCGACCAGATCGTTGTTCGCAACGGCGGTCCGCGTCTCGCTCCCGAGGATGTCGTCGAGGCGGGAGAGCGCGCTGCGTTCATCGCTGAGGCGATTGTAGAAGAGGAGCGGATCGCTGATCCGCCAGCGGGCGAAGGAATCGACGATGATGTAGAGCTTGTCCTTCGTCGGGCACTCGGTTGGCGGGCCGTCCCAGGCGAGGATGCGATTATCGAAACGATGAATGACGTCGAAGAAGGGCAGCTTCATCTTCAGACCGGGGGTCGTCTCGGTGTGGATCGCCTTCCCGAAGCGCGTCACGATGACCGCCTCGGATTGCTTCACGACGTAGAGGAGCGCACCCCATTTCAAGCCGGTGAAAATGAAGAAGAGGCCGATGAGCGCGAGGGCCGGATGCTGTAGAAAACGGAGCGGTCCCACGGGCAGGTGAATGCTTTGCGGCGCGTCGCTCATGGCTTTTTCGGGGACTCGTTCGACCCGAGCGAGAGCGTCTGGAGCAGGCCTTTGACGCTGTCGTCGACAATGATTTTTTTCTCGAGCGCGGGGAAGATGGCTTCCATCGACTCGAGGTAGAGACGCTGCCGGGTCGGGCCGGGTGCCTTGCGATATTCGGTGAGGAGGAGGGAAAACTTTTCCGTGTCGCCCTTGGCCAGGTTGACGCGGCGGGAGGCGTAGGCTTCGGCCTGTTTCTCGCGCGCCTTGGCCTGGCCGCGCGCGTTCGGGACGGCGTCGTTGTAGATCGCCCAAGCCTGGTTAATCGAAGTCTGCTTTTCCTGCTGCGCCTGGTTCACCTCGTTGAAGGCGGCCTGGACCGCGGCCGGTGGCCGGACGGTCGCGAGTTGCACCTGTTGAATCTGGAGACCGAGCCCGTACTCCGCGCAGAGTTCGCCGAGCCGAGCCAGCGAAGAAGTCTCGATATCATGCCGGCCGACGGTGAGAACTTCGTCCACCGTCCGGTCGCCGATGACCTCGCGCATCACGCTTTCGGAAAGATCGCGCAGCGTCGTCTCCGGCTCGCGCGCGCCGAAGAGGTAGAGCCGCGGATCGACGATGCGGTATTGCACCACCCACGGGACGAGGGCGGTATTCAGGTCGCCGGTGATCATCGTCTCAGTGTCGGCGGTGTCCGGGTCGCCCTGGAAAGGATTGGTCGCGCCGCGGGTGGCGAAGCCGAACTCGAGCTTCAGCAGTCGCTGCGTCGGCACGATCTCGATCGCATCGACAAACGGGATGGCGTAGGACAGCCCCGGACTCTGCAGGGTGTGGAAGGCACCGAAGCGGTTCTTCACCCCGATCGAGTTCGTCGGGATGGAAACGAAGCCAAAAAGCAGATGGAAAACCGTGACGATGATTCCGATCAAGCCGATCGCTCCGAGCACGAGACGGAAAGGCTTGAGCCGGAAGTCGCTTTGCGCAGAGCGCGCATTGGTGACGATCTGCACCCTGTTTGGTTAGCCGATTTTCTTCCGGAAACGCAATGCGCAAAAGACGAAGAGCAGAATCGACATCCCGGTGAGAATGGCGAGCGAGGGCCAATATTCGAGAAAGCTCGCGCCGCGCAGGATGATCGCGCGCATGAGCGCGATGAAGTAGGTCGTCGGCATGACGGCGCCGATGGCGTAGAAGATGGCCGGCATCGTCTCGCGCGGGAAGATGAAGCCGGAAAAGAAAACGCTCGGGAGAATGAAGGCCATCGACATTTGCAGAGCTTGCATCTGGTTCTCCGCCTTCGTCGCGACGAGGAGCCCGAGGCTGAGGAGGGCGAAAACGTAGACGAAGGTGGAGACGAGCATCGCGAGGATGCTGCCGGTGATGGGGACCGCGAAGACGAAGCGCATGATGGCGAAAAGGAGGACGGCCATCGACATTCCGAGGCAGAGATACGGGATGAGTTTCCCAAGCATCAGCCCCCAACTGCTCAATGGACTAACGAGTAGTTGCTCGAGGGTGCCGCGTTCTTTTTCCCGCACCACCGCCATGGCCGCGGCGAAGGTGGTGCCGATTTGCAGGACGACGCCGATCACGCCTGGGACGAAAAAGTTCGGAC
>JBKJKL010000354.1:0-6443 GCA_046597485.1 Chthoniobacterales bacterium | reverse complement strand
TTCTCGATCTCGCGATCAGCGCGGCGCGTGAAGCCGGCGAGTCGCTTCGGCAGAATTTCCACGCGCTGCTCCACGTCAACGAAGCGACCGCGCACGACATCAAACTCGAGATCGACGTCCAGACGCAGTCGCTGATTACAAGTCGCCTGCTCGCACGGTTTCCCGATCACGCCATCTACGGCGAAGAGGGTATCGAGGGCGATCAGAACGCGGAGTATCAATGGATCGTCGATCCGATCGACGGGACGGTGAACTACTTCTATCGCATCCCGCACTTCTGCATCTCGATCGCGCTGCGCTGGCGCGAGGAGATCATCGTCGGAGTGATCTACGATCCGATGCGCGATGAACTCTGGGCCGCGCACCAGGATGGCGAGGCCACCTTGAACGGGCGGCCGTTGCGCGTCAGCGCGCGCACTGAATTGCGCGAGGCCATCCTCTCCGTCGGTTTTTCCAAGACCGATGCGACGATCACTGCCGCGCTTCCGCTCCTCGGCGACATGGTGCGGCGCGTCCGGAAATGCCGCATGGGCGGCAGTGCCGCGCTCGACATGGCGTATGTGGCCTGCGGACGCTTCGATGCGTATATCGAACAGATGATCAGCCTCTGGGATGTGGCGGCCGGAATTCTCCTCGTGCAGAAAGCGGGCGGCACGATCGATATGCGCCCGCGCGCGGATGCGAAGGACAAATACAGCATCGTCGCCTCGAGCGGCGTGATCGACCTGGAGCTGCCACGATGACGCGCTGCGGCATCGGCTACGACGTGCATCGGTTGGTCGAAGGACGGAAGCTCATTCTCGGCGGCGTGGAGATTCCCTTCGCGAAAGGCCTCGACGGACACTCGGATGCGGATGTGATCTCGCACGCGATCGCGGACGCGCTCCTGGGCGCGATTGGCGAAAGCGACATCGGCCATCATTTTCCAAACACCGACGAAGGCATTCGCGGAATCAGCAGCCTCGCCATTCTGCAACGAGTGAAAGGCGTCCTCGCCGCGCGCGGCGCGCAGATCGTAAACATCGACGCCACGCTCCTCGCTGAGGCGCCGAAAATCGCGCCGCACATCAACGTGATGCGCGCAGAGATCGCGCACGCACTGCAGATCGCGGTTACGCAGATCAGCATCAAGGCGACGACCAACGAAGGTCTCGGCACCATCGGCCGCGGCGAAGGCATGGCCGCAATGGCCGTGGCGAGCGTGGAGCAAGACTAACGAGATGCGAGCACCGCGAGGCTCTTCAGTTCAACGTTCGACGTTCGACGTTCGACGTTGGACGTTTCTACCTTTCCTTCTCGGAAGCGGCAGCACGGTAGGGGCTGGACGAGAACGTCCAACGTCCAACGTCCAACGTCGAACGTCGAACTAGAACCGACGATGGCGCTGCGTTTCTTCAACACCTACTCGCGCGCGCTGGAGGAATTCCGCCCGCTCGATCCCGCCGGGCGTGCAGTGAAGATGTATACCTGCGGGCCGACGGTCTACAGCTACGCGCACATCGGGAACTTCCGCGCTTATCTCTTCGAGGATCTGCTGCAACGGCATCTCGAGTTGCGCGCTTATGAAGTGGACCGCGTCATGAACCTGACCGACGTCGACGACAAGACGATCCGCGGTTCGCGCGACGCTAACGTGCCGCTGGCTGAGTTTACCCAGCCGTTCAAAGATGCCTTCTTCGCCGACCTCGAAACGCTGCGCATCAAACGCGCGCGCGAATATCCGGCCGCGACCGAGCAGCGTTTCGTCGACGCAATGATCGCGATGATCAAAGAACTGATCGCACGCGACCTCGCCTACCAGGCCGACGACAAATCCGTTTACTACCGGATCAAAAACTTCCCGGCTTACGGCCAGCTCGCGCATTTCAACCTGGACGAACTGCAATCGACCGGCCGGGTGAAGAACGACGAATACGACAAGGAAAACATCGGCGACTTCGCGCTTTGGAAAGCGTGGGACGCGGCTGATGGCGATGTGCGCTGGGAGAGCCCTTGGGGTCTGGGTCGTCCGGGCTGGCATATCGAGTGCAGTGCGATGTCGACGCAGTTGCTCGGCGAGCAACTTGATCTGCATTGCGGCGGCGTGGACAACATCTTCCCGCATCACGAAGCGGAGATCGCGCAGACTGAGGGCGTGACCGGGCGGCAGTTCGTGCGCTACTGGCTGCATTGCGCGCACCTGCTCGTGGATGGGCAGAAGATGTCGAAGTCGGCCGGGAACTTTCACACCCTGCGCGACGTGCTCGAGCGCGGCTACAGTGGGCGCGAAGTGCGCTACGCGCTGCTCCGCGTGCACTACCGCGCGCAGCTGAACTTCACGTGGGAAGGGATGGACGAAGCGCGGACGTCACTCGGCCGAATCGATGCGTGGCTCGAGCGCCTGCGCACCGCGGCTTCGACGGCGGACGCTAATTCGGAGACGACATCGCCGAGTGATGCCTTCGCCGAGGCGCTCGATGACGACCTGAATATCTCGGCCGCGCTCGGTTTCCTTTTCGAGACGATTCGCGAAACCAATCGCGCGCTGGATCAGGGCACATTCACCGCGGCGGCGGCGCGCGGCTGGCTTTTGTGGTGGCAGCAGATCGACTCCGTCCTCGCGCTCACCGCCGAGGAGGCCGGACCGCCGGCGGAAGTGGCCACGCTCGCCGAGGCGCGCGTGCAGGCGAGGCTTGCAAAGGAATGGCGGAAAAGTGATGAATTGCGCGACCAGCTCGCGGCTCTCGGTTGGGATGCGCGCGACACGAAAGACGGGCAGAAGATCACACGACGCGGCGGCGCCTAACGAATGTTTTCCCCAGAGGAGTTCCTCGATCTCAGCCACACCGCGCATTCGAAGCTCTTCGAAAACCAGCGCTATGTCTGGGACGCGCTGAAGCAGATTGCCAGCTACCTGCAGTTTCGGCTGAAACCGGAAATCCTGGGCGAGCTGATGGGGAAACCGTTCATCAGCAACGCGGTTTTCGTTGGCGCTGGCACGGTGATTGAAGACGGCGCGGTTCTGAAAGGCCCGGCTTGGATCGGGGAAAACTGCGAGATCCGCAGCGGCTGCTATGTGCGCGAAAACGTCATCGCGGGCGACGGCGTGGTGATGGGCAACTCCTGCGAATTCAAGAATTGCATCCTCTTCGACGAAGCGCAGGTCCCGCATTTCAACTACGTGGGCGACTCCATCCTCGGCCACCGCGCGCACCTCGGCGCGGGCGTGATCCTTTCGAATGTGAAGCTGGATCACCGTGAGATCACAGTGACGGCGAACGATGGCAGCATCGCGACCGGCCTGCGGAAGTTCGGCGCCGTTATCGGCGACCGAACGGAGATCGGCTGCAACGCGGTCATCAATCCCGGCTCCGTCCTCGGGCGGGACTGCATCGTGTATCCCGGGACGAACTTCCGTGGCGTGCTGGCCGCGTCCCACATCGTGAAGGTGCGGCAAAGCCTGCAGGTGATGACCCGCCGCGAGTTGGTCAAGACCGACTAACGAGTTGTTACTCAGCCGCGACCGCGGACGGCTTCGTCTTCGTCCAACCCATCTCGTGCAGCCGGGCCGCAAACCACGGCGTGATCTTTCCGCCCGAGATTTCCTCGGAACGCTTGATCCACTTCTCCGCGTCGCGCGTTTGCCCATGCGCGTAGGCCCAAGCAGCCTGCGCGAAATAATAGGCGCCGCTCTCCGAGGGGAAACGAATCTGCCCAAGCGCTTCCTGCGCCTCCGCGTCGCTCTTCTCGCCGAGATAGGTGAGCAGCATCCCGAAGCGAAGCCGCTCAAAGATCCCAAGGTTTTTCGTCTTTTTCACCCCGGCGCGATAAGCCTCGCGCGCCTCGGAGAATTTCTTCTCGCGCAGTCGCACGTCGCCGAGGTGCAGGGAACCGAGCGTGCCCTTCTCCTCGGCGGCAGCGGTGAAGAGGCGGGCCGCTTCGTCGAGCTTCCCCTCCTCCAGCAACAGGGAGCCGCGCAGATCCTGCGCGTATCCGTCGCCCGGCGTCTTCGCATCGAGCGCATCGAGCGTGGCGCGCGCCTCGCTCATCTTGCCGGCTTCGAATTGCCGCTTTGCCAGATCGAGGCTGGGCGGCTCCACGATGGTCTTCTCTTCCGCGAAGAGCGCAGAGGCGCAGACTAACGAAAGCGCGACGACGACAGCGCGGCCGATGGCGGATGGGCAGGGATTCGAACCCTGGTTGCCTTGCGGCAAACACGCTTTCCAGGCGTGCGCATTAGACCACTCTGCCACCCATCCTTGCATCCGGCTCAAAGCTGCAAGCGGCGGAACAATTCGTCGAGCGGCAGTTGCAACGCGATAAAAAATTCGCCGAAGTCAGCGAAATCGGCGCTCACGGGGTCGAAGCGCATCTGGTAGACGATCGATTTAATCTGGAAAGTGTCGCGCGCAAAGAGGGTCACGCCCCACTCTGCGTCGTCGAGCCCGGTCGAGCCGGTGATGAGCTGCTTCACCTTGCCGGCGTATTGCCGCCCGACTGCGCCGTGCCCTAGCATGAGCTTGCGCCGTTCTTCAAAGGGCAGCGCATACCAGTTCTTCGCTTCGCCGCGCCGCTTCGTCATGTTGTAGAAGCAGACGATCGGCCAGTCCGGCAGCGTCGGGTAGACGCGCTCGTGCCGGTAATGTTTCATCCGCTCCTCGAAGGCGGCCATGGCGTGGTCAAACTCTTCCGTGCCGGACTTCACCTGCTGCTCGTGCTCGAGGATGTGCGCGTACTCTTCCGGCGCGGTGCGGTACTCACTCTCCTCCGTGAGCGAGAGATAGCTGTAAGCCGGCACGAGAACATCCGGGGCCAGCGAGAGCGTGATCTGTTTCTCGATCCGGTTCGCGGTATGCAGATCCGGTGTGATGAGCATAAATCCGACGTCCGCTTTAGACGTGACCACGCTCATAGTCAGAAGCTGGGTATCGGGAAGAGCGCGGGTTTCCTGCACCAAAGTCGCGAGCCGCGTCTTCGCGCTGCGTTGTTCCTCCGGGCTGAGCAGCTGCCATTGGCCGAACTCGATCCGGTAATAGAGATGGAGACAATGCCAGCCTTGTTCCGGCACCAGGGCGCTTTCGTTACTCTCCTCCGTCATGCGAGGGCAAGTGTCGCGCGCACGCCTTCCCGGTCAAGCCAGCGCCGCGCCGGACCTGCTAGGGAGCTCTTGGCGCCTCAAATGGCGCGTGGCCTTCGAGCTGCGCGACCGGTGTAGCCAGCGCGGGCACGGCAGCCGCGAGTGGCGCATTCACGATCGCGACCCGCGCACCAGTGCCGACGATCTCGTACAAACGGAGAACGTCGCGCGAGCGCATCCGCACACAGCCGTAGCTGGCCGGCTTCCCGATGTTCCGCTCTTCCGCCGTGCCGTGAATGTAGATGTAGCGATCGAAGGCGTTCGCATTCTGCGGCTCGCGGCCGCGCAGCCAGATAATGCGGGTCACGATCGGATCGCGGCCTGGCGCGTCCGGCACAAGGACTTCGCCGGTGCGGCGGCGATCCTTGAAAACGGCGCCGAGCGGCGCGCCATCGCCAATCTTCCGCGCCACTTCCATCTCGCCAAGCGGCGTCCCGCGACTGCCGGGCCGATCGCTCAGGGCAAACTTCGAGGTCGAGACGGGAAACGTGCCGACCGGATTACCGTCCTCGAGCACGACCAGCTTTTGCTCTGGCACGCTCACCACGATGCGATGCCGCGTGTCCGGCGCGACGCAGGACGATAAGATGACGGCAACCGCCGCGAGAGTGAGGGCAACGGCGAAGCGCTTCATGCGCGGTGGAACTTGAAAAACTCCTCCGCGGTCGCGGTCGTGGCGCGCGCCAGTTCCTCGAGCGGAATCCCGCGCGCTCGCGCGATCTCCTCCGCCACCAGCCGGGTGTGCGCCGGTTCGCAGCGTTTCCCGCGAAAGGGCACCGGCGCAAGGTATGGACAATCGGTCTCGACCATGAAATCGCCTAACGAGAGCTGGGACGCGACCTCGCGGACCGCGGTTCCGTTTTTGAAAGTGACGATTCCGGTGAAGGAAACGAGGTGGCCCAGCGCGATCACTTCCTCCGCCTGCGCAAGCGTTCCGCCGAAGCAGTGGAAGACGCCGCTCAATTGCCGCCCGTAGGGCTGCATGATCGCAAGCGTATCGTCCCAGGCATCGCGCTGGTGGATGACAACGTTGAGGCCCAGCTCGACCGCGAGATCGAGTTGTTGCTCGAAGAGCTCCGCCTGCCGCGCCTTGTAGGCGCCGTCGTGAATGCCCGCTTCGACTTCCTGCTCGGTCTCGCCCTGGAGCGCGCGGCTGAAGACCTGCACTTCCCTGTCCTTCGCCAGCGCCATGCTCGGGAGGCGATGGTAATCGAGCCCGGTCTCGCCGATCGCGACCACGCGACGGCTCTGCGCCAGTTCTCGCAACGGCGTCATGATGTCGGCCACGCCGTCGTCATCCGCTGTCGGGTGAACCCCGATAACCGCG
>JBKJKL010000115.1:0-2708 GCA_046597485.1 Chthoniobacterales bacterium | reverse complement strand
CTTCATCTGCGATCTGCTCCGCGGTGGCGCGCGCGCGTTCCACCTTGTCCGCGGAGATGCGACAGGCGGCGAGTTGGCGCTCTACCGCCCAAGCGAGATTCACCGCCGTCGGGCGCGTCTTTTTTAAAAGAGCCGCCGCCTCGTCGAGGTCACGCTGAGCGAGCGCGGCGAGATACATCCCGAACGCTGCGGCCGCGCCAATTAGCCCGGCGCCCCGGACATGCATCTCGCGGATGGCCGTCGCCATTTCCTCCACGGTCCGCAAATCCTCGATGACGAACCGGTGCGGGAGCGCGCGCTGGTCGATGATCTGAACCACACCGGCATCGTCCGGTTTCAGCCAGATGGTCCGATAGGGTTTGCCGTGCACGTTCATCGAGCGTGAATTACGTTCCGGAAGGCGGGCCGGGGCAAGAGTGAAGCGCAGCGTTTACAAATGCCCCGCTTCGGACATATTGCCCGTCCTCCGATGGCGATCCTGCTTAATATTCTGCTCGTTTTTTATATCCTCGTCTCCCTCCTGATGATCCTGGTGATCCTCATGCAGCGGCCGAAAAGTGAAGGCCTCGGCGCGGCCTTTGGCGGCGGTGTGACGGATAATATCTTCGGCGCTCAGACGACCAACGTCCTGGTCAAATTTACCGGCTGGCTCGCTGGCATTTTCTTTTTCCTTACCTTCGCCCTTTCCGTCCTCTACTCGCACCGCAGCGGTGCGGCGAGTGGCCTGCGCCAGCAGTTGATGAAGACTGCGCCCGCGCCGGTCTCGCCCTCGGCCACGCCGATCCTGCAGGAAGGCCCGGCGGTTGGTCCTCCAGGTTCGGTGACGAATCCGGCCCCGGGCGGCGATGCCCCGACGATGAATGAGGCGAACCCGCCCACGCCGGCCGATCTGGCTGTCGGGGTAACTGCGCCTGCGCCGACCCCTGCTGGTCCGATCCCGTCGGCTTCACCGGCCCCGTAGCGGATTCTTCCCGGCGAAATGCCGGGTAATATCGCGTTAGTCGACGCGCTCTGCGTCGGCCTGTTTCTTCGCCCCTCCGGATTTCACCGGATTGTCACACTCGCGCCATCTGGTTGTCACAGAGGCGTTCCACCTTCGGGGCAAGACAACCACGCGTCGCTCCTCGAGTGCCGCGCTTAACCCCAACGGAGAACCCCATGTTTTTTAAGAAATCTTTCGTCGCCGCAGTCACGATGACCTGCCTGCTCACTGGTCTCACCGCACGCGCCCAGGACGCGGGCGCGCTGCTCGACCTCCTGGTCAAGAAGCGGATCATCACCGACCAGGAAGCCGAGGAAGTGCGCGGCGAGCTTGTCCGCGAAACTTCCACCACCCCGGCGGGCAAGCTCAAGATGTCCACCCCTATCACGGAGCTGGAAATCTATGGCGACGTGCGCACCCGTTACGAAACGCGCACCGCCGAGACCGGCTCGCCTGATTTCATTAATCCAGCCGGCGACAACACCCAGCGCAATCGCGCCCGCTATCGCCTGCGCCTCGGCCTTCGCGGGACCTTGGCCGATGACTGGTGTTTCGGGCTCCGCCTTGAGACGAGCTCCAACCCGCGTTCCACGAACGTGACCATCGGAGACGATTCCAGCAGCGGACCTTTCGCGAAGAACAGCGATGGCATAAACGTCGGCCAGGCCTACCTCGGCTACAAAGGCTTCCGCGGCGTCACGCTGACGGCGGGCCGCATGCCGAATCCGCTCGTCACCACTTCGATGACCTGGGATTCCGACATCAACCCGGAAGGCGTCGCGGAACAGTGGAAGCACACTTTCAATCTGAGCTTCGGCGGCGGATCGAGCAGCGCCTCGACTGCATCCTACAGCAAGGATGGCCAAGCCACCGCCGCGGTCGCGGTTTCCGCGCCGCATAAGATCGCGCTCGATGTCTTCGCCAACTTCGGCCAGTTCGTTTACGACGACGTCAACCCGGAGAACCCGATCGGCGCGCGTGGCTTTACCAACGGACTGCGCACCCCGAATACCGATGCTTTCCTGCTCGCCTGGCAGATCGGCGCGAAGGTGAACTTCACGAAGGACGTTTACCTGCAGGTCGCGCCCACCCTTTATAACTACACCGGCGCCGGCGACACCTTTAACAGCCGCTTCTCCGGCGATCCCAGTTTCCGCCGCACGCCCGGCGGTCCGGTGATCACGCTCAACCAAACGGGCGTTAACAGCCTCCTCGTCTTCGACCTGCCGGTCGAGGTCGGCTTCAAGGTGGGCGAGATTCCCGTCCGCTTTTTCGGCGACTTCGCCACCAACTTGGAAGGCGATGCGCGCGCCGCCGCCGCCGGCCACCCGGATAAGGGCGACCAGCGTTATGCTTATCAAGTGGGTCTCGGGCTCGGCAAAGTGAAAGCCAAACACGACTGGTCAGTGCAAGGCTTCTATCAGCACGTCGAGCAATACGCCCTCGATCCGAACCTGGTCGACTCCGACATCTTCGATAGCCGCGTCAACATGGAAGGTTTTGCTCTCTCCGGCTCCTATGCCTTGAGCGACGCAGTGACCTTCACCTTGACCTATGGCTACGGCCAGCAGGCGGACCGTTCGCTCGGCACGGGCGGCGTCGGTGATGCCTTCACCATCAACCCGCTGCGGAAATACAACATCTTGCAGGCGGACCTGAGCGTGAAGTGCTAGCTCTCTCTTACTTACACTAACCCTAACCCCAACAACCCCGACCCCATGAAAAT
>JBKJKL010000414.1:0-5640 GCA_046597485.1 Chthoniobacterales bacterium | reverse complement strand
GAAGACTGCTTTGTTGGACGTTGAGCGTTCGATGTTCGATGTTCGATGTTCGATGTTCGATGTTGGGTTCTCTCAAACAAATGAGTCGTTGACCCCGGCGAGCCGAATCGCAATATCCCTCCCGTGGCGTCATCCCTCTTCGCGCGGAAGCCAATCGCAGACATGGTCGCGGAAGGGGACAACCCCAACGGCCTGAAGCGAGTCCTCGGCGCAGGCGACCTGATCATGCT
This sequence comes from Chthoniobacterales bacterium, assembly GCA_046597485.1. GTDB lineage: Bacteria > Verrucomicrobiota > Verrucomicrobiia > Chthoniobacterales > UBA10450 > JACCTI01. Next base: position 5,410 of record JBKJKL010000414.1, on the reverse strand, counting down.
CGCGATCGGTGCGGTCATCGGCGCCGGCATCTTCTCCTCCATCGGCACCGCTGCGGCGGGCGAGACGCTGCCGACGGGCGAGATCGTTCGCTACGGCGCGGGGCCGGCGCTGGTTCTCTCGTTCATTTTGCTCGGTGTGGTCTGCGGGCTGGCAGCGCTTTGTTATGCCGAGCTCGCGGCCATGATCCCGCAGGCTGGCAGCGCGTATGCCTATTCCTATGCGACTCTTGGCGAGTTCGTGGCGTGGATCATTGGCTGGGATTTGATCCTCGAGTATGCGGTCGGCAACATCGCGGTTGCGGTCGCTTGGAGCGGCTATTTTACCTCGCTCCTTTCCGGCTTCGGTATCTACCTGCCGGAGTATCTCAACACGGTTATCGCGGCGCGCTTCTGAGTAGCGACCCGGCAGTGCATGCTCTTTTGGAAACCGCGCCGCGCATCGCGGGCATCCCGATTCTCCTCAACGTGCCGGCCTTCTGTATCGTCGGCCTGATCACCTGGCTCCTCTATCTCGGCGTGCGGGAAAGCGCGCGCGCGAACAACATCATGGTGGTGATCAAATTGCTCGTGCTCGCGCTCTTTGTCGGCGTGGGTTCGATGCATTTGAACAGCGCGAACTACAAGCCTTTCGCGCCAAATGGCTGGGCCGGCATCCACCAGGGCGCGGCGATTGTTTTCTTTGCCTACATCGGGTTCGACGCCATCTCGACCGCGGCGGAGGAGACGAAGAATCCGCAACGAAATCTGCCCATCGGCATCCTCGGTGGGCTCGCCATCTGCACGCTGATCTATGTCATCGTCGGCATCGTCGCGACTGGCATCGTCCCTTACGAGCAACTCAAGGCGGCTGATCCGCTTTCGCGCGCGCTCGAGCTCGCGGGCTTGCCGACCGCGAGTTGGATCGTCGCCTTCGGCGCGGTCGTCTCGCTCACCGCGGTGCTGCTCGTTTTCCAATACGGTCAGCCGCGCATTTTCTTCGCGATGGCGCGCGATGGCCTCCTCCCGCGCTGGGCGGCAAAGATTCATCCAAAATATCGGACGCCGCACATCACCACCGTGCTGACCGGTATCGCGGTCGGCGTGGGCGCGCTCTTTGCCGACGAGAACGAAATCTACGACCTGACAAACATTGGAACGCTCTCAGCTTTCGCTATCGTCTGCGTCGGCGTGCTCGTGCTCCGCTTCGTCGATCCTTCGCGGCCGCGGCCTTTCCGGGTGCCGTTTCTACCGGTGGTCGCGATCGCCGGCGCGGCGGCCTGCATCTACACCATGTTCGGGCTGCCGAGCCACGCTTGGGAACGCTTTGGTATCTGGCTGCTGATCGGGCTCGTCCTCTACTTCGCCTACGGCTACCGCCATTCGCTGCTGCGGCGCGGCGCGCGCAAACCGTAGCGCCGGTCGACTACTCGTCGCGCGCGAGCAGCTTCACCACGATCTCGGTCAGGATGAGCTCGTGGTCGAGCTGGCTGCTCACGATTTGCAGGTTGGCCTCGAGGCAGGCTTCGAGGCCAGCGACGAGTTGGTCGACCTGGAAACGGTGCGCCGACATCGCGCCGAGCCCAAGCGCGTAACCGTTGACCGTCCCGTCTTTTTTGCGCGGGAGATGTTCGGTCGCGCTCGCGGGGAGACGGTTGAGCGCGGAGATGAAGGAGAACGGCGCGTGCGGTTTCGGAAGGCGATGGCGTTCCATCAAATCTTTCGCGAGGAGGAGATTCCGAATCGTCGGCAGAATGGTGACAAGAAGAATGCCGATGGCCGATTCGCCTTGGTCGAGCAGGCCGCGGACAAGCGCGAGGGCGCGCTCGAGATCGCAGGCGGCCAGCGCGTTGCCGAGTTCGAAGATGACGCCGGCGCGTGAGAGCGGCACGAGCAGGCGCACTTCATCGGCGCTGACGCGGCGGCGGTCGCCGACGTAAAGGTCGAGCTTCTCCAGTTCGTTCTCGATCTGTCGCGTGTCGCCGCCGGTGAGAAGGACGAAGAGGTCGAGCGCGCCATCTTCTTCAAACTGCAGCTGCCGCTTTCGCGCGCGGCCGCGCACGATCTCGGACGCTTCTTCTTCCCAGCCGCTCCGGCTTGCGTCGAGTTTGTCGACCACCTGGAGTTCGGCGCGTTTCGAGAGCGATTTGTAGAACGAGCGCCGCTTGTCGACCTCCGTCGCACTGAGCAGAAAAGTAATGTCCGGAGCGAGGCCGGCCTCGAGCACGCTGGCCAGTTCCAAGAGCGCTTCCTGCGCGGCGGCCGAGCGGCCGATAACAGAATCGCCGAGGCTGTTCGCGTTCTTCAGCCAGACCAGTTTGCCGCCGAAAAATGGCAGCGTCTGCAGCGCCTCGATCGCGGCGCGCACCCGGGAGGCGGCTTGCTCCGAGTTGTCGCCCGCGCCGTCGATTATCTCGAGGCCGAAGTCGCCCGTGTCCGGTGGCGTGAGCCGCGCCGCGAGCTCGGCGGCGATCCGTTTCACCTCGCTCTCGTCCGAGCCGACCACGGCATGGATCTGGTCGGTGCTGGTCTTCGCTTTCGGCATCGCGCGCACTCTAGCCGGGACCCGGCCGGAAGAAAATCTGTTCAACGCCGCGCCTTGTCCTAACGTCTCGGCCCATGAAGACCGCTCACCTCTTTGCCGGACTCCTCCTTCTCCCGCTCGTCGCGTTGGCCACGCCGGCCGACGACCAGTTTGTCAAAATGGCCGGGGCCTACATCGAGAATGGCCTCCGTCTACACCCGGAAAGCGCGACCGAGCTGGGCGATCACCGTTTCGACAAGGAGCTGACTGATTACTCCGCCGAGACCCGCGCGAAAGAGTTGGCCGGTCACAAGGAATTCCTCACCAAGTTGAACGCCTTTGAGAGCGCGAAGCTGACCGGCGCGAACCAGATCGACTTCCGCATCCTGAAAGAAAACGTCGAGGGTCAGATCTTCGACCTGGAAGAACTGCGCACGGCGGAGTGGAACCCGATCTATTACAACCAGAGCCTGGCGAACAGCCTCTACCTGCTCGTGGCGCGTGAGTTCGTGCCGCCGGCGGAGAAGATTCCCTCCTTGCGCGCGCGGATGGAAGGCATCCCGAAGGTCATCGCACAGGCCAAGGCGAACCTGCAGCACTCGCCGCGCATTTACACCGAGACCGCGATCGAGCAGATGCAGGGCGCGATCGGCCTGGTGCGCGAAGGTTTGAATCCCGTTCTCGAACGAGTGCCCGAGGCGAAGAAAGAGCTCGCACCTTTGCAGGAGAAAACGGCCGCCGCGCTGGAGGAATATCGCTCGTGGCTGGAGAAAGATTTGCTCCCGCGGAGCGATGGCGACTTCCGTCTCGGCGCGGAGAAGTTCCAAAAGAAACTCCACTTCTCCCTCGCCTCCGATCTCACGATGGAGGAGGTCATGCGCCGCGCGCGGGCTGATCTGGCCGCGACCCAGGCTGCGATCTACGAGACCGCGCTTCCGCTCTACAAAAAATATTTCCCAGAGGCCGACAAGGATTCGTTAGGCGACCAGAAAAAAATCACCGTCGCCGTGCTCGACAAGCTGGCGGAGAAACATCCGACCGATGAGACGATCGTTGGGCTAGCGGAAAAAGCCCTCGCCGAGGCGACCGCTTTCACGAAGTCGAAGAACCTCGTCACCGTCTTCGATCAGCCGCTCAAGATCGTGGTGATGCCGGAGTTCAAGCGCGGGCAGGGGATCGCCTACTGCGACTCGCCCGGCGCGCTCGAGAAAAACGGCGAGACCTTCTTCGCGATTGAGCCGACGCCGGTGAGTTGGTCGCAGGAACGGAAGGACTCGTTCTTCCGCGAGTACAACGACTACATGGTGCATGACCTGACCGTGCACGAAGCGATGCCCGGCCACTTCCTCCAGCTCGCGCACGCGAATAAGTTCAAAGCGCCCACACTAGTGCGCGCCGTTTTCCAGAGCGGTAGCTTCATCGAGGGCTGGGCGGTTTATTCCGAGCAGTTCATGGCCGAGGCCGGCTTCGGCGGCCCGGAAGTGCGGATGCAGCAGCTCAAGATGCGCCTCCGCGTGATCTGCAATGCGATCCTCGACCAGAGCATCCACACCGCGAACATGAGCGAGCAGGAAGCGCTCGACCTGATGATGCAGGAAGGCTTCCAGCAGGAAGGCGAAGCGGTCGCGAAATGGAAACGTGCGCGGCTTTCTTCCACGCAACTCTCGACCTACTTCGTCGGCGTGGCCGAGCATCTCGACCTGCGCGAGGCCGCGCAGAAAAAGCTGGGCGAGAAATTCGACCTAAAGAAATATAACAATGAAGTCCTGAGCTACGGCAGCCCCCCGGTGAAATATGTCCGTGAACTGATGGGGCTCTGACGGCCGCTCAACAGCCGCAGGCCCGGGAGAAGAACGGAGGGCGTGGCTGATTTCTTAGGGAGCGCACGCGAGGCCGAGGTCGCCGTGATCCAAGTGTCTCCGAAAGTCCGCGTTGTTGCAGGGAAAGGTGAGCGTGCGGCCTTTGTGGCAAACCTTAACTTCGGTAACAGCCGGCGGTGGGAGCGCCGGTGTGCTGCCCGGTGGCACGCGAAGATTACTCGCCTGCTCATAGGCATAGCCGAGGGCAATGAGCCGCGGTTCCGAGAAGGCGCGCCCCGTGAACGTGATGGTGGAGGGGAATGGATTCGCGATTGGTGGATCGCTCGGCCCGGCGATGTTAAATCCACCTGGCACAGTGACGCTAGGGAAGCCAGCCTTCGCGGGCGCGGCGGCGAGGAAGTTACCAATGGAGAGGATCGCGTCGACATCATCCGCCGTTCCCCTGATCCCGTCGGGCCCGTTGTAGATCCCATTCAAGGCGTCGCGCGAACGAACGAGGTCCAAGGCGCGATCCTGCAGATAACGCTGTGTGTCCGGGCTACCCGGGGAGGTGTCGACCATGGCCGCGGCTTCTGCGATCGCCTGTCCATATTTGAGCGGCGGGTTCAGGGCGGCGTTGAAGGCAACGATCTGCGCGAGGGTGCGATTCGGCGCGTTTGGTGTCTGCGCGAGATAAGCGTTCAGGTCTCTCTTGAACCCGTAGAGCAAAACAGACGAACATTGCAGGGCGGGCGGCGCCGGCACCGCTGGAATCGGGTAGCTCACACAGGTGCCCAACTGAGTGGGAATATCCGCGACCGCGAGGATAGTGACCGTGGCACCCTTCGTTCTCATCAATGCGACCGCGGTGTCGAGAAGTGCCTGGCGATTTGCGGGCAGCGGCGATGCCGGTGTGTAAACGACGAGCCGAGCGCCTTGGAGCGCGTTGCTATCGAGGAATTGCGTGTAGTTGCTATAGCAATTACCTGCTGTCTGGCAGGGCGCGGTGGCCGGATCGTTCGGATCGTAGCCGGCGAGCACGCCGAGGACGATGGCGGCATCAGTGACCGTGCGCGTAAGTGGACCGGCGGTATCCTGATCCGCGGTGATC
>JBKJKL010000390.1:0-8339 GCA_046597485.1 Chthoniobacterales bacterium | reverse complement strand
TGTCTTCATCGTGCCGGATGTCGAACTGCGGCTCGACGAACTCGAGAGCGTGCAGACGGAAGTCGCGCAGCTCCTGACCAGCGCGTCGCCATGAGCACGCCGCTGCCTTGGTTCGCGCCCGGCGCCTTCCCGCTTTTCCTCGCGCCGATGGCCGGCGTCTCGGACAAGATCTTCCGGCAGCTCTGTAAGGAACGCGGCGCGGATGTGCTCGTGACCGAGTTCGTCTCCGCGGAAGGCGTCTTCCGCCGGAACGAGCGCACGCGCGGCTACCTCGACTTCGACGAATGCGAACGGCCGCTCGGCGTGCAGCTTTTCGGCGGGAACGCCGACCACATGGCGGAAGCGGCAGCGCATGTCATCGAGTGGGTCCGGCCGGATTTCATCGACCTCAATTTCGGCTGCCCGGTGAACAAGGTGGTGGCAAAGAACGGCGGGTCCGCCTTGCTCAAGGACTGCCCCACGCTTGCGGCCGTCGCGGGCGCAGTCGTAAAACGCGCCGCGCCCGTCCCGGTGACGGCGAAGATCCGCATCGGCTGGGACGCGGACACAATTAACGCCCCGCAGGTCGCGCGCATCCTCGAGGACTGCGGCATTGCCGCGATCGCAGTGCACGGCCGGACCCGGGCGCAGGGTTACGGAGGCGCGGCCGATTGGGATGTGATCGGTGAAGTGGCGGCCGCGGTGCGCGTGCCGGTGATCGGCAATGGTGACATCACCGGCGCGGCGGATGTCGCCCGGCGCCGGCGCGAAACCGGCATCGCGGGGGTGATGATTGGCCGTGCCGCGATGAGCGCGCCGTGGATTTTTTCCCAGATCAAACACGAGCTCGCGACCGGCGAGCCGTTGCCGCCGCCCACGATGGAAGAGCGCTGGCAGATCATCCAGCATCACTGCGAGCTGATGGTGGCGAGCTGGAGCGAAGACCAGGCGATGCGCTCGATGCGCGCGCGCTTGATGGCCTACTCGAAGGGCTTCCCAAACAGCAAATCGCTCCGCGAAAAGTTTTCGCAGGTCGCGACGCTGGCAGGGCTGGCGCAGATCGCCGAGGCCCACTTGTCGGAAGCCTGCCATGCAATGGTGTTGTCGGAATCCGCTGATCTGGCGGTGGCCGGGCATGTCTTTGCCAGTCACGCGCGCCCTTGAACGAGTAAGTAGCGCGCACTACCCTCGCCTGTGCCCGAAATCCCGACACCCGCGAGCGGGATTAACTACAAAATCGGCAATGAGCGACTGGTCAAAGTGACCGAAAGCGCCGCGACCAAGCTGCTCGGGCTCTTGCAAAAACAGGGCCGTCCGCAGGGCGCGTTGCGCGTAGCGGTGATTGGCGGCGGCTGCTCCGGCTTGCAATACAAAATGGACCTCGTCGATGGCCCGGCGAACCGCGACATCATGGTGCAATCCTCGGAGGTCCGCGTGGTGGTCGATCCAAAGAGCGCGCTCTTCGTCAGCGGTTCGCTGCTCGATTACAGCGACGATCTGCAGAAGGGCGGGTTTAAGGTGACCAATCCGAACGCGGTCGCGCATTGCTCCTGCGGCGAGAGCTTCGCGGCATGACGGATTGCTTCGCGCTGCTCGAGCAGCCGCGCGCCGCCTGGCTCGATCTCGAGCAACTGAAGGAAGCGTTTCACTCGCGAACCATGCAGGCGCATCCTGATGCGCAGGGAAGCAACGCGGAGTTCGCGCAGTTGAACGAGGCCTATCAGGTCCTGCGCGAACCGAAACGCCGGCTGCAACATTTGCTGGCGCTCAGTGGCGCGCCGCCGCTCACGCAAAGCGCGGCCATCCCGGCAGAGGTCGCAGCGTTGTTCCCCGCCGTCGCGGAACTAACCCGGCGGGCGGACACCGTGCTGGCGAAGTCCCGCGGGGCGACCAGCGCGTTAGCGCGTTCCTTGGTCCAGGCGGAAGTGTCCACGACGCAAAAGGAGATCGAGGCGCTGCTTGGCCAGCTGCAGGCGATGTTCGAGGCAGCGAACGATGAGCTGCGCGCAGCGGCCGGCCCGGACGAATGGCGGGAGCTTTCCCTCCTTTTTTCCTACCTCACGCGCTGGCTCGGGGAGCTGCGCGAGAAGCAGTTGCAGTTCACTCTCTAGTGTTCATTTGAACTTGCGCGGGCCGTGTTCGTTAGGCAAAGTGCGGGGTGCTCACTGATCGGCAGTCCGACGTGCTCGCCTTCATCCAAAGCGAGCAACGCGAGAAGGGATTTACGCCCAGCACGCGCGAGATCCAAAAGCATTTCGGCTTCGCCAGCCAGACGTCGGTCATGCAATACCTCGAGGTCCTGGAGCGGAAGGGCTTCCTCGACCGGCATGCTCGCAAAGCACGCGCCTTGATCACGCCGGTGCAGAGGGTGCGCATCACTGACATTCCGATCTACGGGCAAATCCCAGCCGGCATGTCGACCCTGACCGAGCAGACGATCGAGGGGCATATTTCCCTCGACACGCGCAGTGTGAACGCCTCCAAGAATGCGCGCACCTTCGCCCTGCGCGTGCGGGGCGATTCCATGATTGGCGCGCACATTCTCGATGGCGACCTCGTCATCCTGGAAGACCGCCAGGAAGTGCAGAACGGCGACATCGTGGCGGCGCTGATCGATGGCGAGACGACGCTGAAACGTTACGTGGTGGACCATGGCCGGCCTTACCTGCGCGCGGAGAATCCGAAGTTTCCGAATCTGGTCCCGGCGCGCGAGTTACGCGTCCAAGGCGTGATGGTTTCGCTCGTCCGCCAGCAGGCCAGCCCGAGCCCAGCGCGGCGGCGTTAATGTTCATTTGAACATAATCAGCCGCCGTGGCATTCTGGCGGCATGGCTGCGCGGAGCAAGATCGTCGATCTGCGGAATCTCCTCGCGGAGCGATTTCCCGAGCCGGCCCTTCCGGCACAGGCGCGATTCGCCACCGGAATTTCGGTGCTCGATGACGCGTGTGGCGGTGGCTTGCCAAAGGGCGCGATCACCGAGCTGACCAGCCCGGCCGTGAGCAGCGGCAGCGCCTCGCTCATCGCCGCGCTCGTCCAGCATGCGCACGAAGAGCGGCATTTTGTCGCCTTGATCGACGGCCGCGATTCCTTCGACCCGGATCCGCTCGGCAATGCGCGCCTGCAAAATCTACTCTGGGTGCGCTGCGGTCAGGCGATGGAAGCGGTCAAGGCCGCCGACCTCCTTTTGCGCGACGGGAATTTTCCACTCGTCGTGCTCGACTTGGTGCTCAATCCCGCGGAAGAGCTGCGCAAGATTCCGCAGACGACCTGGTATCGTTTGCAACGCTTGGCCGAGCCGCTGCCGACCGCGTTTCTAGTCCTGACCCGCCGCAGCCTGATCAGCAGCGCGCAGCTCAAACTCGTGCTGGAGAACCAGTGGCAGCTCCGCGACTTCGACGAAGAAGCGGGCCTGACATCCATTAAAGTGCTCTTGCAGCGCGTGCAGGGCGGCCGGCAGGAGGCGGCGGGGTAAGCGATGTTCGCGACGCTTTACCTTCCCAATTTTCAGCTGCAGGCCGCGCTCCGGCACCAGCCGGAATTACTCGTTAGGCCAGTGGCCTTGATCGATGACCAGGAAGCGAAGCCGATCATCTTCCAGCTCAACACCGCGGCCGCGGCGGCTGGAGTGAGCACTGGCATGACGCCGAGCCAGGGCTTGGCGCGCTGTCTTCAGCTCGCGGTCAAAACACGGCTGCGCGCGCAGGAGAAACAACTCGATGAACTCCTGCTCCAGTTCGCCTTCATCCTCGCGCCGCATGTGGAGGCGACCGCTCCGGGCGTCTGCACGATCCAGTTCAGCCAGCGGCAGGATTGGGAGCGGAAGACGCTCGGAGTGGTCGAGCAACTCGCGGCGGCTGGCCTCGCGGCGAAAGCGGGGATTGCGCGCACGCCCGATGCGAGTTGGCTCGCGGCGCATCTCGCCGATCCTGTCTTGCAAGTCGATGACGCGCGCGACTTCCTCGCGCCGCTGCCGATCGAAACGCTCGCAGACGCCTAAGCTTCAGCTCGTCGCCGCGTCCGGATAGCGCGTACGCAATTCGTCGAGCGCGTGGTCCGCCTCGGCATTCTTATTCGCCTTCGCGTAGGCCTCCGCCGCTTTTTTTAACGCCCGCGGCGTGATCGACGGATCATCGTAAAGCAGGGCCACGCTCATGTAAGCGCGGGCTGCTTCTTCAAACTGGCCGCGCTCAATCTGCACGTCGCCGGCAAGGAGACGCGCCTCCGCATTCACTTTCCCCTCGGGCTGCAGGCCCATGATTTCCTCCGCGATCTTTTGCGCGTCGTCCGCCTTGTGCGCGGCAATCTTGGTCGCGCCGAGCGCGAGCAGCGCTTTTACCTTCGCGGCCGGATCGGTCGTCGTCTGGAGGTAGCGTTGATAAGAGCCTTCCGCGGCCTCGAATTTCCCGAGCTTGGTCCGTGCATCGGCGAGGTAGAACCAGAAGTCCGGGTTGATGTTCGTCGTCTCCCCGGCCCCGAGCGCGGCGAGATATTTCTCAGCCGCGACGTAGTTCTTTTCGTTGTAATAATCGATCCCGAGCCACTGCAGGATCTCGCTTGGGACGGTCGCGTCTGTCGCGGTGACGAGGAAGGCATCGACTTCCTTGGTCAGCGCGACGCGGTTCTTTTGGTAGAAATAGGCGGAGATAATCCGGACGGTCGCGGGCGTGTAATATTGCTCCTTGCTCAACTTCCGCGCGGCTTCGAGCGGTGCGATCGCGGCCTTGTAATCCTTCAACTCAAAGGCGGCTTTCCCGATGTAATACTGCGCCTGCGCCGCGACCGAGGTCTTTGGATATTCCTTCAGCAACTGCTGGAAAGCGTCGCTCATTGCCTTCGTTTTTTCCTGGCGCCCGAGGAGAAGCGCCTTCTGTTGCATGGCGGCTTCCCGCTCCTTTGCGTTCGGATACTTCGTGATCAGCGCCGTGAGATCCGCGACGGCAGCGTCAAAGTTCTCGATCTCCTCGTAAGCGAGCGCGCGACGCGTCAGGGCCGCCGGCGCCTGCGGATCATCCGGGAAGGCTTTCACGAAATAGGTGAACGCATCGACGATGCGCTGGGGGAGCTTCAGCTGCACGTAACACCAGGCCGCTTTGTAGGCCGCTTCCGCGCGCAGCTTGGCAGAGAGCTGCGAAGAACGGAGCGCCTCGTAAAGAGGCGCGGCCTCGGTGAAGTTGCCCTGCTTGTAATCGGCCTCCGCTTTCAGGAGCCGCGCCTGGTCGGCCCGTTCCGTGGTCGGATTCGATGCGAGAAACTCATCCACCGCTGCGACGAGCTGCTCGGGGTGCGAGTTGTAGATGTTGATCAGGCGCTGGTAGCGGGCCTCCTTCGCTTCATCGCGACTCGGATACTTCGCGATGATCTGCGTGTAGAGCGTCTCGGCGGGTTGATCGTGGCCGAGCTGCCGCTCCGCGTTGGCCGCGAGCAACATCAACTCGGGCCGCACCTCTTCGGGCACGTCGCTTTCGGCGCGTTTGTATTCGGTCAGCAGTGGCTGGAATTGCCCAGCAAAGTAGAAGGTGCGGAGCAGGCCGGTAGCGGCGAGGCCGCGCCACTTTCCCGCCTCCGGCAAGCTGCGGCCTTTTTGCAGGAGAGCGATCGCGCGCTCGAGCATCGCCTTGTCCGGCTTGCCCTTTTCGCTTTGCGCGAGGTCGGCGGCGACGAGGCCCGCGCGCACGGTGACCTCTGCTTTCAAGGCTGGCTTCGCGGTCTCGCCGGCGAGCGCTTCATACTGCTTGAGAGCTTCGGACTTTTTGCCGAGCCCGAGCAGGAGATTACCCGCAGCGAAGCGCGCATCCTCGCGAAACGGGTTCGCGTTTTTCGCTTCAATCACCGCGAGGTAGGCGGTCGCGGCTTCGTCTTTGCGGCCGAGATTCTCCAGACAACGCGCCTCGAAATAATGCGCGGAAAGCGCGAGCCCTGATTCTTTCGTCTTGGCCGAAGAGCGATGGAAATAGCCGAGCGCGCCCGCGTAATCTTTTTGGTTAAACAGCACCTCGCCGATGCCGTAGGCGGCCGGTCCGGCAAACTCACCATCCGGCGCCTCGTCGAGCACACCTTGAAAAGCCGTCCGCGAAGCGGGCGCGCGGCCTAACGAGCGGTAGCTCTGGCCGAGATAGAAATAAGCGCTGCCGCGGCCCGGCGCGCCGGAAAATTGGCCGAGGTACTTCTCATACTCTGGCACCGCGAGGTCATACATCTTGCGCGAGTAAAGACCGTTCGCGTAGTCGAGCTGGCGCTGGTCGGGCGCTTCCACTGGCGCGGATTCCTGCACCGGTTTCGGTTCACCTTGGTCGGCGCTCGGGTCCGCTGGGGGCGGCGTGGGTGCAGTGGTGGGACGGGGCGTCGCGACTGGAGTAGCGGAGGGCGCAGGCTTTCGCGGAGTTGCAGCTGGCTGAACGGGAAGTGCGCGCGGAATAGGCGCCTCCTCGACGGGCTGGGCGCGACGGACTTCACTGGTGCGTTGCGCTTCGACGGCGAGCGGCGCAGCGACAAGGCACCCGCATGCCAGAACGCCGAGGGCGTTCTTCGCAATCCTCATTTTGCAGTCGCGAACGCGACGTTCGTGACTCCGGACTGGCTGCAAATGTTCAGGACTTCGACGACGTTTTTGTAGGCGCCGGTCTCGTCGCCGCGGATCACGACGGCCTGATCGGCGTTGAGCTGGACGAGGTTCTTGAGCAGAGCGCTCAACTCCGGCCCGCTCAAGGTGCGACGGTTTACGACCACGTTGCCGTCCGCTTTCACGTTCACGATCACATCGCCGATCGGCGCACTCTTTTCCTTCGCGGCGGTCGCCTTCGGGATCTTCACGTCGAGCTCATTTTCGTTCCGCGCCGCATTCCAGGTGAGGAGGAAGAAAATGAGCAGCAACATCAGGACATCGACGAGCGGCGCGAGCTGAATGCCCGGATGATGCGGGACCGCGTGCTTACGCAGGTTCATAACTGCCTAACGAGTCCAGCCGAGGCTAAAAGTCGTCGTCAACGAGAGCGGTCGCGCGCTCCGCGGGGCGCTTGTTGTAATGGAGCGAGAGGAGCGCGAGCACGTGGGTGACCGCGCTTTCGAGATCGGAAACGAGACGCTGCGCGCGGCCGCGAAAGAAGGCGTAAAAGATCATCGCCGGGATGCCGATGGCGAGACCGCCTGCGGTGTTGATGAGGGCCTCGCTCACGCCCCGGGAGAGCTGAAGGTAGCGGGCCGAGCCAACATCCGCGCCGAGCGCGCTGAAGGAACGGACGATGCCGATGACGGTGCCGAGCAGGCCGATGAGCGGCGCGATCATGCCGATATCAGCGAGATAGATGACGCGATTATTAAGGTTCGAGGCAACCCGCGTGCCTTCTGTTTCCGCGATCTCACGGACCTGCGCGAAGTCGGCGCCGGGGTTTTTGGTCGTGAATTCGAGGACCTTCTGCACAACGCGCGCGATCGCTTCGCTGTGGCGGTTGGAGACGGCGAGGAGGCCGAGATAATCGCGTTTCCGGAGGAGAGCATCCGCCGTTGCCATGTAAGCGGTGGAGACGATCGCCCCGCGCCGGATGGAAAGGAAATAGCTGATGACGAGCATGAGCGAGAAGATGCTCAGGAGGACGAGCGGGATGATGATCGGGCCCGCGTGCAGCATGGCATCGAGCAGATTGGTCGTCTGCGGGAGATCAGGCGCGGGCGGTGGAGTCCCTTGCGCGAACAGCGGCGTTGCTGTCGCCGCCAGGGCGAGCAGCGGGTAAAGACATTTCATTCTGAAAAGTGAAACCATGATAAGGGTCCGGCGTTGCGCTGGCAACATTCCCAGCAAAGACAGCGCGTTGACATCCTGCGTTCAGACGAAGTTCGGGCAGCGGTCATTCAGCCGCAGCCATCGTTAGGCAAAGCGACCGTCGCCGAGCGAGCGGCGCAGGCGGAAGACGTGGGCGGGCCGCGTCTCGGGATGGAGCTCCACATAATTGCGACTGCTGGTCCAGGTGTAGCGCTCATCGGTCAGCAGGTCGTGCATCTGATACGGTTCGCCTTCCGCGATGCCGTAGTCGCTGAGCGGGACCTGGATGTAGGAATGCTGGCGGGCGAAGGCGTCAAGGTTCACGACTACAAAGATGAGGTTATCGCGCGCGGTGGTCGCCTTTCCGTAGAAGAGAACCTGCTCGTTCTCCGCGCGGTGGAAGCGGAGGTTGTCGTATTCGTGCAGGGCGCGGTTGTCGCGCCGGATGCGGTTTAGCCGGGTCAGATAATCCTTGATGTTGCCCGGCGCGTCCCAGTCGCGCTCTTTCAGCTGATACTTCTCGGAATCGAGATACTCCTCCTTGCCGGGCAGCGCCCCGTTCTCGCACAACTCGAAGCCGGAGTAGATGCCGTAAACGCTCGAG
>JBKJKL010000346.1:0-7805 GCA_046597485.1 Chthoniobacterales bacterium | reverse complement strand
ATCGGAAGCGTTCTCCAGCTTGCGCTGTTTCTTGGCTTCCTTCTTTTTCTTCTTCTCGAGTTCGCGACGGCGCTTCTCGCCGGAGTAGTTTGGTTTGGCCACGATCTACTTCTTCGCTTTCGGGACGGACTTCGCGGCCGTAGCGGCGCCCTTCTTCTGCGCAGCGCTGGCGGCCTTGCCTTTTTGCTGCGCCTTTTGCTTCTGATTCGCCTTCGGAGATTTGTCGCCCATGATGGGTGAACGTGCGTAGCCGTGACTCCCTGTCAACGGACCGCTCAGAGCTCGAGGATGCTAGCGGCGGCGGCTTGAGGCGCGGCAGCCCGCGCGCGACAGTCGCCAGATGAGCGACATTGTGGGCATCGACCTCGGGACGACGAATTCGCTCATCGGCATCATGGAAGCGGGCTTCCCGCTCTTGCTCGCGGATGCGGACGGTCAACGGCTCACACCCTCGGTCGTCCATTATCGGCGCGGCGCCAACCCACTCGTCGGTCGGCCTGCCGCACGAATGCGCGCCGTCGCTCCGCGTGACACGGTTTACTCGATTAAGCGTTTCATCGGCCTGCGCGGCGATGATCTCGCGGACGAAGAGGTCAGCTACGAACTGCTCCGCGAACGCGGGCGGCCGGTGCGCGTGCGAGCAGCAGACGGCGAAGCGACGCCAGAGGAAGTGTCGGCCCTCGTGCTGCGGAAACTGAAAGCCGACGCCGAGACCGCGCTCGGCCGCAGTGTTTCGCGCGCGGTCATCACCATCCCCGCTTACTTCAACGACGCGCAACGCAGCGCCACGAAACACGCCGGCGAATTGGCCGGCTTCACCGTGGAGCGCATCGTCAACGAGCCGACCGCGGCCGCACTCGCCTACGGACTCGATAAGCTGAAGAGTCGCGCGAAAATTGCGGTCTACGATTTCGGTGGCGGGACGTTCGACGTCTCGATTCTGGAGCTGAATAACGGTGTCTTCGAGGTGCTGGCGACGAACGGAAACACCCATCTCGGCGGCGACGACATCGATGCGCAGTTGCTCGCGCGTTTCGCGGAGCCGTCCCTCACCCTGGAACAGCGCGCCACCCTTCGCGACGCGGTTATTGCCTCGAAGCACCGGCTCTCGGACGAGACTGAAGTCGCGATCGACCTCCCCTTTTTCGCCGGCGAGCAGAGTCGCTCCTTCCGCCTGACCCGGGCGGAGCTCGACACGCTCGCCCGCCCGATCATCGAGAAAACTCGCGCGCATTGTCTCCGCGCACTAACCGATGCGAAACTCGCGCCCGCCGATCTCGACGAGGTCATTCTCGTCGGCGGCGTGACGCGGATGCCGCTCCTCCGCCAGATCGTCGCGGAGATTTTCGGGCGCGCACCAAACGTCTCGCAAAACCCGGACGAAGCGGTCGCGCTCGGTGCGACCATCCAGGCCGGCATCCTCTCCGGCGCGGTGCGCGATGTCGTCCTGCTCGATGTCACCCCGCTTTCGCTCGGCCTCGAAACCTTCGGCGGTTTGATGAACGTGATCATCCCGCGCAACTCCACCATCCCGGTAAAGGCCGGCGAGATGTTCACGACCGCGGTGCACCAGCAGCGCTCGATGCGGATCAAGGTCCTGCAAGGTGAACGCGAGATGGCGCGCGATAACTGGTCGTTAGGCGAGTTCGAGCTCGAGTTTGCGCCGGCACCGAAAGGCGTCCCGCGCGTCGGGGTGCAGTTTGAGATCGATGCCAACGGCATCCTCCACGTTCTGGCGCGCGACACCCGGACCGGCCGCGAAAAGGTCGTCGAAATGGTGAGTGCGATCGACGTTTCCGACGAAGCGGTGGAAGCGATGCTGGCCGATTCGCTCGAGCATGCTTTCGAGGACATGTCGGAGCGCGTCTGGACGGAAGCGAAGCTGAAGGCCGACGAGATCTTGGCTGCGGTCGAGACCGCCTTTCGCACCCTCGGCTCGAACATCGCGACCGATGAGAAAACGGAGATCGAGCAGCTCGTGGTCGAAGTGCGTGCCGCGGTGGAGTCGGGCGAGGCCCAGCGCTTGCAACGCGCGACCACCGCGCTCGACCAGGCGACGGAGGTCATCGCGGCCCGGCTGGTGGAACAAGCGCTCGCCGCCGCCGCTAAGGGCTAGGCGTCGGGGCCGGCGCTGGCTCGCCGGCCGGCGGTGGCGTGGGGGTCGGCGGGGCGGGCGTGGGCGCGGCGTTTAATTTCGCCAGCGTCTCATCGAGTAGCTTCTTTTCCTCGACGTAAAGTGGCCCGCGCTGCGCCGCCTCCACATAGGTGCGGGCTGCTTCCGGCTCGTTGTTATCGAGCAGCAGGACGACCATGTAGATGGCGGCATGCGGATCCTGGAACTCCTCGTTAGGCGACTTCCGCAGAACCTCGAGACCTTCCGCGCTGCGACCGACGGTGTAGAGCGCGAAGGCGTAGGCCACGGCACAGTTCAGGTCGCCGGGAGCGGCATCGTAGGCCTCCTTGGCGGCGTGCTGCGCGTCTTCCGTGTTTGGCGCCAGCAAGAGCGCGAGCCGGGCATATTGCGCAGTCAGCGCCGTCTCGCGCGGCGAGCTTTCGTGGAGCTGCTTCGCGACCTGGAGCAACTCGGGCAGTTCGTTCGCGGCGCGCGCGATTCGGAAAAGCGCATCGAGAGCTTCGCGCCGCATCGGCGGATGTTTCGCGACCCGGCGCCAAAGCACTTTCGCTTCGTTCGTCAGGCCCCACTTGATCGCGAGCCGCGCCAGGGTGGCCTCTTGTTCCGGATGGTCGATGGTCAACTTGTCGGCGGAGCGCCAAAGCGCGTCGGACTCGGCATCGGCCGCGGATTGCCGGGCGTTGCGCGCCGCAAATGATTGGTAAGCGAGCCGGAGGAATTCCGAGTCGTCCCAGGAGCCGCCGCGCGTCCAGCGTTTCAGGCGCGACCAGTTTTTCTGCTCGGCAAATGTCTCCGCGATCGCGACCGCGGCCGGCGGCGTGGTGGTGATTTGCTGCGGAAGTTTATCGGTCCACTTCAACGCTTCCGCGCCGAGTTCGTTCTTGTTTAGCCACTCAACTAAAGCGGCCACGTCGCCGGGCTCGCGCGCTGCGACCGGCTTTACTTTCTCGACCAGGGCGGCGAATTTTTTCTCGTCCAGCTTCTTGTAGAAATCGAGGCAGAGGAGCAGATCGCCGAAGGTGACTTGCTGCGTCATCTGGATGTCCTGCGCGAGGTGATCGGCTCGTTCGAGATCGCCGCGTTGGATGGCGTCGTTCAAGAGCGCGCGGATGGAGCCGGTGCGGAAACCCTGCACCCGGCTGAGGCGTTCCAGCGTCTCGCGCGCGGTGGCGTATTTCTCCGGATCAGGCGAGCGAATCTGCAGGACGGCGAGATTGAATTGGTAGAGATCGTTCGCCGGTTCCTGCCGCACCGCGGCGGCGAAATGTTCCTCGACCGCGCCGTCATTTCCCTGCGCGCGGGCGAGCCAGCCGGCGACGACGTGGTAGGCCGGCTGATCGCGCTCATCGGGCGGGACGTGATCGAGCGCGCGCGCCGCCACATCGATCTGCCCAAAGCGGAGCGCGGCGGAAGCGAGGTTCAATTGCGCCGCCAGATCGTCGCGCATGACGCGCGCGATCTGTGCCCGCCAGGCGACCGTATCGGGCAGGTTCTGTTTTTCGGTCGCGTCCGCCAGGATCTGGAAGGCCGCGAGCGAATCTGGCCGAAGAAGGAGCATCTTGTGCGCGGTCCGCGTCGCGTCATCGAGTTCGCCCTTTTCCATCATCGCGGTGGCGCGCTTCAGCAGGCGCGACTCGCGCCAGCCGTTGTAGGCGCGTGGCGCGGAGGATGAAAATAGCCAGCCGAGAAGAAGCCCGCCGAGCAGGGCGAGCGCAAAGATCACGATGCGCGCTCTCGCATGGGACGAGCGAGTCTCAACGCCGCGGCGTCGTTTCCGCCGGACACGTTTGAGCTCAGTCGCCATCGCCGGGGTGATATCCGCGCGTGCCGCCTGGTTTGCAAATACCCGGGCCAGCTGGCCGCCACGACGCGATCAACGGTGGGGTGTGACCGATGCCGTCTCGACGGCGCGGACGACCGGCACATCCTCGATCTGCTCCTCGACCTCCTCGCGCAAACGGCGGCCCCAGACGTAGCGCGCGAGCAACACCTTCAGCATGGCGGTTAACGGCACGGCGAGGATCGGCCCGAGCAATCCACCGATGAGCAGACCCCAGACGAAGATGGACACGATCACCGTCATCGGATGCAGCCCAACGCTTTCGCCGACGATCTTCGGCGCGATGAAGATGGCCTCCAGATTCTGCAGCCCGAAGAAAACGATCGTGATCAAAAACGGGTGCCACCAGTCGCCCCATTGCGCGGCTGCGATCAGGACCGCCGGCACCCAGCAGACGAGGATGCCGATGTAGGGCACCATGGTGAGGAAGACGACGAGCAACCCGATGAGCGGCGCAAAGTTCAGCCCGAGCAACATGAGCGCGCTGCCGATGAGGATCCCATCGATCAGGCAGACAAGGAGCTGCCCGCGGAAATAGGCGACCACGTAGCTGTTGATCTGCGAGAGGACGGTCGCCACTTCGTCGCGCAGCGGGGACGGGCGGAGCGGGATGTACTCGCGCCAGCGCTCTTGGATGGCGGGCGATTCCTTGAGCAGGAAAAAGAGGTAGATCGGCACCATCACCAGGCTCAAGAGGAAACCGGTCACGCCGAGGAAGCCACCGATGCTCGTCCTCACAAGGCCCCACAATTTCTCCGCGAGGAGCGGCAGTTGGCTCTGCAAGTTTGGGATCTGGCGCTCGACCCACTCTTGAATGCGCTGCCGCTCGGCCGTGCTCAGCTTCGGCGCCGGTGGGCCGATGATTTCGCCGGAGCTCTCGTTAGGCAAAACGGCCGCGGGCGTGGCCTGCGGGGCCGGCGAGGAGAGCAGCCAATCGACCACTCCGCGGGCGACGGAAGTTTTGGCCTTGTCGCTGGAGCCACCGGTGAAGCTGTGATTGTAGCGGTAGATGACGTCGACCACTTTGTCGCGCGCCTGCACCGTGTAAGCCGGCAGCTCGCGCATGAAGGCCGCACCTTGCATCGAAATCGTGGGCACGATCCAACCGATGGCTGCGAAAAGCGCTAGCGCCGCGATTGTGAAAAGCAGTGCGATCGCCTTGTTCCGCGACATCCGCCGCGCCGCGAGGTGCGTGACCACCGGGTCGAGCAGGTAGGTCAGGATGAGCGCGATCGCGACCGGGATAAGGATCGGCTGAAGGAAGCCAGTAAGGCGCGCGGCCAGCCAGACGACAGTGCTGACAATGCCGACCAGCAACACGACGAACAACGCGCTGAGCGCCGCCCACATCGTCTTCCGCTGCCAGGCAGTCGGGTAACGTCGGTGCGAAGGCATGCGGTTACGGAACCGGGCGCGGTTTCGCGTCGCCTTTGCTCAGCTTGGTCTTGGTGCCCTCGATCTTCTCCGCGAGCGTTTTGTTGCCCGGCGTGAGCGTGCTCGCCTTCAGCCAGAACTCGAGCGCCTGCGCGCTGCGGCCCAGTTTCGCATAGGTGTCGCCGATGTGCTCGAGGACGGTCGGGTCGTCGCGCGTCATGACCTGCGCCGAGCGCAGCAGATCCTTGAGCGCGTCCTCAAATTTCCCCTGGCGAAACTGGAGCCAGCCGCGGCTGTCGAGGAAGGCGCCGTTGTCAGGATCCATCTCGAGCGCCTTGCCGATCATCTCCGCCGCCTCGTCGAGGTGCATGTTTCGATCGGCCCACATGTAACCGAGGAAATTGTAGGCTTCGGCCGCTTTCGTCGGGTCAGCGGCGATCGATTGCCGAAGCAGATCGGCCGCCTTCTCGATCAGCGAGGCCTGCTCGGCTGCGATCGCGTAATCGAAGAAGAAACGCCCATTCGTCAGCTCGCTCCGGGCGGCCTTTGCCTCATTGAGCGCTTCTTCGAAACTGGTTAGGGCCTGTTGCGTGTGCTTCGCCTCTCGCTGCGCGATCGCGAGCAAATAGGTAAATTCGGGCGCCTGTGTAAAGCGGTTGCGGGCCTCGAGCAGAAGCCGCTCGGCGCGCTCGCTTTCCTGCAGCGCGCTGATCAGGATTTCCCCGAGGCGCAGATAAGTCCGGCCGCGGTTCGGATTGATCAGGACGCACTGTTCATAGTTCGCCGCCGCCTTGGCAAAGTGCGTCTTGGCCGCATCAATCTGCTTCGCGCGGGCCAGCACGCGCGCCTCCTCGTCCTCGAGCTGGGCGAGCAACTCGTAGGGCTGATACCGCTCCGGGCTCGCCTTGATGATGGTCTCGAGCAATTCGATCGCCTTCCCGCGCTGGTTCGTAGCCGCGAAACTGCTCGCCAGCTTTTCGCGCACGCCTTGGTCGTCCGGCTGCGCCTCGAGTACGCGCAGGTAGAGTGGGATCGCCTCGTTGATCTGCTGCGAGGCAGCGAAAAAATCCGCCACATCGCGGAGCGCGGCCACGTTATCGCCCGCGCATGCGATCGCGTGTCGGAAGATGACGTTCACCTTCTCGAGCGCGGCCGGGGAATCGTTCGTATCCGGCGCGAGGATGAGCGAGGCGTAGAGCTTGCCGAGGCGCGTCCAAAACGACGGATCCTGGCTCTTCACTTCCGTGGCACGGTCGAGCGCAGCCATTGCCTTTTTCGGCTCACCGCCGGCCAACTCGATCTCGTAGATACGCTGGTAGGCGTCGATCTCCTCCGGGTCGATCGCGATCGCCTGGTTCGCGAACTTCACCGCCTGCTCCGGCTTTTGCAGGTATTTCGCGTAGATGAAAGCGAGCTGCAGATAGGGCGCGGTCTCGCCGGGCTGCGCCTTGATCGCGTCCTTCAAGACGTCGACCGCCAACGGGACGTTATCTTGCCTAACGAGCAGTGAAGCAACTCGCGCCGCGAGCTGGACTTCCCCTGGATCGACCGTCAGCACCTTCTGGTAAACCACCAGCGCAGCGTCCACTTCCCCGCTCTCCTCCAGCCGCGCGCCTTCGATGAAATAGGCCAGCGCGTCGGCTTTGCGGGTTCCTTCTTTTGTCAGCGTCAGGTCCGCTGCGGGATTGCGGCGGGTCGAATCGTCGAGCGCGGTGCCCGCTTTCGCCGCGGCGGGCTTCGGCGCCGGAGTCGGTCGCGCGAGCACAAACGAGGCGGCCAGCGTCAAGGTGAGGAAAAGCAGGCTGGCGCGCATCTGTCCGATCTTACCGGAGACGCCCGTGGGGCGCAATGCGCCCACCACCGCGCACCTTTCCGCTTGTGTGTCCGGGCCGGGGACGAACATTGCGTCGTGACCGCCACGGCCACGACTGCCTTCCCACTTTTAGCGGCCGCTGCCGTCGAGCCGCAGCCGCTCGTGGTCTCGTTGCACGATGTCGCGCCCGCGACTCGCCCTGCCTGCGAAGCGATGCTGCGCGACCTCGCGCGGCACCATCTCCGCGTCACCTCGCTCCTGGTGGTTCCGAACTATCATCACCGGGGCCCCTCGCTTGAAGACCGGGGCTTCGCCCAGTGGCTGCGCGACTTGGAATCGGACGGCCACGAAATTGTGATCCACGGTTACTTCCACCAACGCCCGCGCAATGCGGCTGAGCCGCTGCGCGAGCGTTTGATCACGCGGACCTACACGCAGGACGAGGGCGAATTCTTTGATCTCTCCTACGAAGAAGCGGCCCAGCGCATCGGCCGGGCGCGTGAGGAGTTTCTGGCGGCGGGCCTGACTCCGCGCGGCTTTATCGCTCCAGCCTGGCTCTTGAGCGAGGAAGGAGAACGCGCCGCAGCCGACGCCGAGATGGAATATACCACCCGCCTGACCCATGTGCGCGATCTCCGGAACGC
>JBKJKL010000299.1:0-4611 GCA_046597485.1 Chthoniobacterales bacterium | reverse complement strand
CCGCGCCCGCGGCGCACACATCTACTGCGAGCTCATCGGGTACGGCGCGACGGCCGATGCCTACCACATGACCGCGCCTCCGCCGGACGGCAACGGCGCGGTGCGCGCGATGCGGATCGCGATGCAGCATGCCGGCGTGAACCCGGAAGATATCGACTACGTGAACGCGCACGCCACCTCCACGGGGCTCGGCGATTTGGCTGAGACGCGCGCGATCAAAACGGTCCTTGGTGACCACGCCTACAAAGCGTCGATCAGTTCGACGAAGTCGATGACCGGTCACCTCCTCGGCGGCGCCGGCGCGGTCGAAATGGCAGCCTGCGCGCTCGCCATCCGCGACTCCGTCATTCCGCCCACGATCAATCTCGAGAACCCCGACGAAGAGTGCGATCTCGACTACACGCCGAAGACCGCGAAGGAGCGGAAGGTGCGCGTGGCGATGAACAACTCCTTCGGCTTCGGCGGGCACAACGCGACACTCATCGCGCGCGCTTACGAAGGTTAGACGTCCGCGAAGATCGGCGACTGCGTGATATCGGAGGCGTCGAAGCTGAAGCCGTGGCCCGCGGTGCGGGAGAGACTGCCCAAGAGCGCCGCAACCGCCTGCGCCGTCCCGTTCGAGTAAAAGCGCACAAGGCCGACCGTCGTCTTCTTGCCGAAGACAGTGATCATGATCGTGTCGTCATCGACCGAGTTCATGAACATGTGGCTGCCGTTGCCCTGATGGTAGAGAGCGTTGAACTCCACCTCGCCGATGCGGCGCGCCAGCTCGCGGGTGGCGGCAAAGGAGCCCGCGGCCAGCGCCGCGATGATCGTAACGTCCATCACGCTAATGTCGCCGCACTGAGAAATGACGTTGCCGCCGCGGTCGATCACGACCGTCAGGTCAGCTTCCGCTTTCTTCAAGAACTCCGCCAGGACGCCATCGAGCGTCGCGACATTTTCGATCGTGAGACAGGGTATGGCGTTCATGATCCGACGGGGTGAGGCTGGACAATCCGGGACGGCTCAGCCGGGATGGCCACCGGCGGCGGCGGCGTGTTTGGGACATCGCTTCCCTTGCTGAACTTGTGCAGCAGGATCTGCGAGACGGCGTTTAGGGAGGCGAAGACGTTTTGCCCGGTGCTCGAGACGACCTCGTAGCTTTGCACGCGCTTCTTTCGATTGTTCATCACGTACTCGAGGTAATTCACCGGCGCGATGTTCTCGAGGTCACGCTTGTTGTACTGGATGACGTAGGGGATCTCGTCGATCGAGATATTCTGCTTCGCGAGGTTGTCCTCGAGGTTCTTAAAGCTCTCGACGTTTTCCTCCATCTTCTCCCATTGCGAATCGGCGACGAAGACCACCCCATCGACGCTGCGCAGGACGAGCTGGCGGGTCGCGTTGTAGATCACTTGTCCCGGCACGGTGTAGAGCTGGAACTTGGTCACGAAGCCTTTGATCACGACCGCGTTCAGCGGCAGGAAATCGAAGAACAAAGTGCGGTCGGCCGCGGTCGCGAGCGAGACGAGGTCGCCGCGGTTCTGCGGATTAATGCGTTGATGGATGTAGCCGAGGTTCGTCGTCTTTCCGCAGAGCGCTGGCCCGTAGTAAACGATTTTGAACTGAATTTCCCGGCTCGCGTAATTGATGATCGACATGAAGGACTCCTAGGCGGGCTGCGAATACATTTTGGAAAGTTCCCGCACGATGCGGTCGAGCCGCTCGCGCACTTCGCCCGTGAGATCGTTCTGCGCGTGGAGCGCAGCGAGGCAGAGATTTTCGTGCATGAAGAAGCTGACGGCGGCTTCCGTGCAGGAAAGAGTCAGGGCGCGGACCGGGCCGAGATTGGTCTCGACGACGTGGTTGTCGATCCGCTGCATCATCGAGGGCGCCATCGCGCAGAGGGCGTCGGCATTGAAGGAATCGGGCAACTGGCCGGCGAGGTTCAGGCCATCGCCAAACATCAGGGCGCAGGCATCAACGCCGGCGAGCTTCTCGATGCAGGCCACAATGGTCTTCGGGTCTAACGAGTCGTCAGTCTCGAGCTCGCGCTGCAAAGCGGAGCGCTCGGGCGCGGCGACGGAAGCTTCCTCTACCGGCATTGTTTCCGTTTCCACCTCGGGAGAAAGCGGCGCGGCCTCATCCTTCTCCAGCGCCGCTTCCAGCGCGGGCAGCTCGTCCTCGAGCTCCGGTTTCGGCACCGGGGCGGAGGAAACGCGGTGGCGTTTCGCATCCTCATCCGCCTTCGCGGCAAACGGCGTGGCGTAGTTTGCGCCCCGCTCCTGTTCCTCCTGGTCGTCGCGCATGCGCAACGCGGTGGACGGTAAGTTTTTCAGGACATCCTGCAGCGGCAGCGAGACCGGCGCCGCGATGTCCTCGGCGGTAAAGAAACTGCGGAATTCCTCCGGCAAAGCGGCCGCAAATTCATCGGGCGTGACCGTTACGCGACCGGTCGCCAGCTGCGGCTCGAGAAGCGCGACAGGGAAAGCGGCGCGCGCATCGTCCGGCACAGTCGAGACGTCGCCTTTCACCTGGAAGGGCGGCAGGCTCGCGAGAATCGGCTTCAGCGGCAGCGACACTTTTAGCGCGGCAGCCTTCGACTTGGTCGGCGCCGCTGCTTTCGGCGCGGCTTGCCCGCTGGCGGGAAAACTATCTTTCGTCAGCCAAGGCTCGACCGGTGATCTCTCCTCGGTTTCCGCGGGCGCGGCTGCAGCGGCCGAGAGCTTGAAGGGGATGCGCGTCGGCCCAGGCGAAGCCGGGGCACTCGTTGGGACGGACACGCCGCCGCAGGAAGCTGGAACCCTCTCCGCGGCGGGCGCGCCCGCCCCAGTCGGTGTAAGTGAAAAAGGGATCCGGGTCGGAGCCGCCGCCGGCGCGGCAGCGGCGGCGAGGCCATTGCCGTTTCCGTTGCGCTCGGGCCCGTGGCCATTCCGCAATGGAGCCGGCGTAGGCAGGACAAACTTTTCCTGCGCGACCGCTTCCGGCTCCGCGGCGGCGATCGCCTCGGCGGTGGCCGGTTCCAGCCTGACCGGCGGCAGAGCGTCGGTCGTCAGCACCCCGGTGGTGGTGCCAAACTTCGAGTCGTCCTCGAGCGTGACTTTTAGGAACGGCGTCTCGACCTGCGGGACAGCCTGTTCCCGATATTGATCGGTGCGCATCTGCAAGCTCGTGAACTGCTCGAGCACCTTCAGAAAAGGAAGTGGCACCTGCGTCTCATCGGAGGGCACGACCGGGCGGATAAAAATCTCCGGCACTTGGTCGTGAATCGTCACCACCGAAATGGTTGGGCGGCCATTCGACATGCCGCGTTCCACTTCAGCGGCCTTCAACAAAACACGGCGTTCGCCTTCGGAACCGGCGAGCGGCCGGGTGAAGCCCGGCGGCATTTGCGCGACCACATCGGCGAGCGTGAAGGGCAAGGTGCGTTCGATCTTGGGATCCAGCGCCACAGCCACGGCCGGCGGGAGGACGTGCGGGCGCTGCGTCGTGCCCGCGTTCATCGAGATCGCGGCGCGCGGCGGAGCCAGCGTGATGGTCGCGGGAATCGGCGTGGAACTGGACGCGGCCGCGACAAACGGATCTTGCTGCGGGCTGACGCGGGAAGTGTTTGGCAAAACGGTCTTGCTGAAGCGGTCGCTGCTCGGCTTCGCGAGCGCTGCGACTGGCGCGAGCGCTGGCGGAGCTTTCGGCTCGCTACCCTTCCGTTTGAAAAGTTTGGTAAAAGAAAATCCCATGGTCCTAGTGGTCTTCCGCCGTCACGCGCCAGATTTCTTCCAGCGTTGTGATTCCTTCGAGCGCCTTGTCGATGCCGACCATGCGCAAAGTTTTCATGCCTTCGCTCACCGCCTGGTTTTTCACCACGGCGGCCGAGGCGCGCTTAATGATCAAACGGCGAACTGCTTCGCTCACCGGCAGCGCCTCGATGATCGCGGCGCGTCCGAGATAGCCGCGGTGTTTGCAGCGATCGCAGCCGGCTCCTTGATAAAAGACGGCACCGTCCTGCGGCTCCATCCCGAGACGGGCGAAGACTTCCGGCTCCGGGATAAATTCTTCTCGGCAATTCGTGCAGATGCGGCGGACGAGACGTTGCGCGCAGGCCATGATGACCGAGCTCGCGATCAGGAACGGCTCGATCCCCATGTCGTCGAGGCGGGTGATCGCGCCCGCCGCGTCGTTCGTGTGCAAAGTGGAAAGCACCTGGTGACCGGTGAGCGCGGCCTTGACCGCGATGTCAGCCGTCTCGTTGTCACGAATCTCACCCACCATGACGATGTCCGGATCCTGGCGGAGGATGGACCGGAGCGCGCTCGAGAAGTCGAGACCGATGTCGGCGCGGACCGCGACCTGGTTCACCCCGGCCAGCTCGTACTCGATCGGGTCCTCGACCGTGACGATGTTGTACTGCGGGCTGTTTAGCTCCTGCAGCACGGAGTAAAGCGTGGTCGTCTTGCCGGAACCCGTCGGGCCGGTGACGAGGATCATGCCGTGCGGGGCATCGATCGCCTTCTTGAATTTATCGAGGGTGGCGTCGTCCATCCCCATCTCGTTGATCGAGCCGGAGAGGGCCGACTTATCGAGGATACGGATGACGATCTTCTCGCCGTGCGCGGTCGGGAGGATGGAGGT
>JBKJKL010000154.1:0-3440 GCA_046597485.1 Chthoniobacterales bacterium | reverse complement strand
ACCGGTGCTACCCCGTACTCTCGCAATTACCTACCTGCACAAACGCTTTGCGGACAGCAGTGATGGTGTGAGATCGCCGCCGCCGGGAAAGCGACGAGTTGATGAGCGGTCTTCCAGTTCCGAGGACGTCACCCGGGCAAACAAAGTTCGCGAAGGCGAGACGCGTTCGCCGGCGGGCGGGACGCCTACCCTACCCGAGACATCCTTCGCCCACTCCACGATGCTGACATGCACCGCGGCTTCGCCGCTCCAGACCTGCACCGCGACGGCTCCCGTGATGATGCCGCCGTTTTTCACGATGTCGTCGAGCGGGAAGCGAGCGAGTCCGCCGTCTGTCTCGAGCGGACGGAAGAGGAAGTTTCGAAACCGGCGAGAACCCGGTAGGGACACGGAAGGAGCGCTCGCACCGCCGCAATCAGGCGGGCTGCCAGGAGGCGCCTTCGCCGCGTTCTCCGTCGGTGAGACTTCTGCGCGCCAGCATTGGCTCTTCCGCATACTCCGGCTCGAGTTTCGGGGCGGGAGCGGCTGTCGCGGGCTCGGCTGTCTTTGAGTCCCGCGGTTTCTTCTTGTGCAGATCGTGAGCGATGAGGACGTAGAGCGACGGGACGATGAACAAGGTGAAGAGCGTGCCGATGGTCATCCCGCCTACCAGCACCAACCCGATCGAGTTTCGCGCCTTAGCGCCGGCGCCGGTGACGAAGATCAGCGGCATGTGACCCGCGACGGTCGCGATCGTGGTCATGAGGACAGGACGCAAACGGATGCGCGACGCTTCGGAGATAGCCATGAGCTTGGTGCGGCCTTCTTCCTGAAGCTTGTTGGCAAACTCGACGATCAGGATTGCGTTCTTCGCGATCAGCCCGACCAAGGTCACGAGGCCAACCTGCGAGTAGATGTTGAAGCTGGTCGTCCACGAGTCGGTGAAGAACTTCATGTTCGGGTTCGGGAGCTTCAGGAAGATGAAGATCATGGCGCCGAAGAGAGCGAGCGGGACGGAGCCGAGGAGGATAATGAGCGGATCGCGGAAGCTATTAAACTGCGCGGCGAGGACGAGGAAAATGAGGACGATGGCAAGGCCGAAGGCGGGGAGGAATTTGTCGCCTTCGACGCGGAGCTGGCGGGACTCGCCCTTGTAATCGATCGAGTAGCCTTTCGGCAGAATGCGGGCGGCTTCGTCTTCGAAAAGCTTGAGCGCCTGGTCGAGCGGGAGCGGCGAGGCGCCGCTGATCGTGACCGCGTTCAACTGCTTAAAGCGGCTGAGCGAGCGCGGGACGGTTTTTCTCTCGATCGTGGCGACGGTGCTCAGGGGGATGAGCTTGTCGTTAGGGCCGGTGACGTAGATGTCCTTCAGCTGGTCGGGATTCAGGCGATCGCCGCGCTCGACTTGCGGGATGACCTTGTAGGCGCGGCCGGAGATGTTGAAGCGGTTGACGAAGTTGCCTCCGAACATGCCGGAAATGTCGGCGCCGATTTGCTGCAGGTTCAGGCCGAGCGCGGCCACCTTGTCCTTGTCGATCACGACTTGCGCCTGCGGCTGGTCGATCTTCGTGTCGACTGTGGTGAAGAAGAAGCCGGCGGCCTTGGCTTTGTCTTCCAACTTCTTCGCAAGCTCAATCATCCGTTCGGGCTCCTCGGTGGAGAGAATGACGAACTCGACGGCGAAGTTTCCGCCGCCGGGCAGAGCAGGGGGCATAATGGGGAAGAGCTCGATCCCGGGAATGCTGCCGAGCTTCGCTTGGACGAGCGGCCGCAACTGGAAAGCGGTGCGTTCGCGTTGATCCCATGGCTTCAGCACCATGCCGCCAAAGCCGCCGCTCGGGCTCGTGATCTGGAAGGTAAATTCTGTTTCCGGGAAGCCCATGAAGATCTTGTTCGCCGCATCGGCGAAGGTGGCGGTCTGCTCGATGGTGGCGTTCGAGGGCGCCTGCACGATGCCGAAGATGACGCCCTGATCCTCGGTCGGCGCGAGTTCCTTGGCCGCGAACTTCGGCATGAGGACGAACATGATCGCCGCGATGATGGAGAGCCCAATCCACGCCGCATAAACGGCCGGGCGGAGGCGGAGAGTGGCGTCGAGCTTGTGCCCATACCAATCCCGCACGCGATCGAAGATGTGGTTGACGCGTTTCGCGAAGCCGCGCTCGTTCGCGCCCGGCTGGAGGAACTTCGCCGACATCACGGGCGAAAGCGTGAGCGCGACGATGCCGGAAATCGTGACCGCACCGGCGAGGGTAAAAGCGAACTCGCGGAAGAGCGTGCCGGTCAATCCGCCCTGGATGCCGACGGGAATGTAAACGGCTGCGAGCGTGATCGTCATCGCGATGATCGGGCCCACCAGTTCGCGGGCGCCGAGGAGCGCGGCGTCGAGCGCGCTCAAGCCATCGCGCAGATGTCGCTCCACGTTTTCCACCACGACGATGGCGTCATCGACGACGAGACCGACCGAAAGCACGATCGCGAGAAGGGTGAGCAGATTGATCGTGAAGCCGAACATCTGCATGAGAAAGACGGCGCCGATGAGCGAGATCGGGATCGCGATCACCGGAATGATCGCCGAGCGCCAGGAACCGAGGAAAAGGAAGATGACCACGCAGACGATCAGCAGCGTCTCACCAAGGGTGTGATAGACGTCTTTGATCGCGGTGTTGATGTAAGCCGTGCCGTCGTAGGCGATGCGGCCGCTCATGCCGGTGGGGAGTTCTTTCGTGATCGCTTCCATCTCCGCGCGGACGCGCTTCACGACGTCGATCGAGTTCGAATTTGGCAGGACGAAGATGCCCATGAAGACGGCGCGCTGGCCGGAGAAGCGGACCTCGGAGTTGTAGTCCTCCGCGCCGAGGACAACGTCGGCGATGTCGCCGATCCGAACGAGGCTGCCGTTCTCTTCGCGCACGACGAGGTTCTTGAAATCATCGACCGTGTGCAGGTCGGTGTTTGCGGTCAGATCGACTTGAACGAAGGCGCCCTTGGTGCGGCCGAGCGCGGCGAGGTAGTTGTTATTGCCGAGCGCCTTGCGCACCTGCGCGGGGCTGACGTTGAGCGCGGCCATGCGGTCCGGTTTCAACCAGATGCGCATCGCAAAAGTGCGGCCGCCCAGAATCTCCGCGCGCTGCACGCCGCCGAGCGCGGTCAGGCGTGGCTGCACGATGCGATTGAGGTAATCGGTGATCTCGTTCGCCTGCAGCAGGTCGGAGGTGAAGCTGAGATACGCGGCGGCGAATTGTGAGTCGGACGACTCGATATTGATGACAGGGATCTCGGCCTCCGGGGGCAGATCGCCGCGGACCTGATTCACCTTCGAGCTGATCTCGGAGAGCGCCTTGTTCGAGTCGTAGTTTAGCTTCAACCGTGCGGTGATTGTCGAAACACTTTGCGAGCTCTGGGAGGAGAGATAATCGATCCCATCTGCGGCCGCGATGGCCCGCTCCAGCGGGGTGGTA
>JBKJKL010000057.1:0-3083 GCA_046597485.1 Chthoniobacterales bacterium | reverse complement strand
GAGCGAGGATACCGGGAAACGCTACGCCGCCTACGGCTTCGACGTGCAGAAGGTGGACGGCAACGACATGACCGCCTTCCTCCGCGCTTTGAACAAGGCGAAGAAGCGCGACAACGGGAAGCCGCAGTTGATCATTGCGCATACGCTGATCGGGAAGGGGATCCCGGAAGTGGCCGGGACGGCGCAGGCGCATGGGGAAGCCGGCGCGAAATTTGTCGAGGACGACCGGCGCGCGCTCGGTCTGCCGGATGAGCGCTTTTTCGTTTCCGAGGAGACGCGCGCCTACTTCGTGCAGCACAAGAAATCTCTCGTTAGGCAATATCGCCGCTGGGAGAAGATGTACAAAGATTGGCGCGGCAAGCACCCCGAGCAGGCCCAGCAGCTCGACGATGCGATCGCGAAGAAGGTGCCGGAGAATTTGCTCGCGCTGATCCCGCACTTCCCGGCCGAGGCGAAGCTCGCCACCCGCAAAGCCGGCAGCGAAGCGCTCCAGCCGATCGCGGCCGCGCTGCCGTTCCTAATCAGTGGCAGCGCCGTTCTCCACGGCTCCACCTTGAATTACATCGAGGGCGGCGAAGATTTTACGCGCGAGAACCGCACCGGCCGCAACATCCACTACG
Source organism: Chthoniobacterales bacterium (assembly GCA_046597485.1). Lineage (GTDB taxonomy): Bacteria > Verrucomicrobiota > Verrucomicrobiia > Chthoniobacterales > UBA10450 > JACCTI01. The sequence continues at coordinate 2,463 of JBKJKL010000057.1, read as the reverse complement.
GCATCCGCGAACACGGCATGTGCGCGATCATGAACGGCGTCAGCTATCACGGCGTCTTCCGCGCTTCGGGGGCCACCTTCCTCGTCTTCGCCGATTACTGCCGCGCTTCCATTCGCCTCGCCGCGCTCGCGAAGCTGCCGAACATTTACATCTTCACCCACGACTCGATCGGCGTGGGCGAAGACGGTCCGACGCACCAGCCGGTCGAGACGGTCAGCGGTTTGCGCGTCATCCCGCAGCTCGATGTTATCCGGCCCGCCGATCCGGAAGAAACCGCCGGCGCTTTTGCCGCGGCCGCGCTCCATACCGATGGTCCCCCGCTGCTCGCGCTCACCCGGCAGGCGGTTCCGAATTTAATTGAGATCGACGTCAGCCTGCGGCGCGAAGGCGTCGCGCGCGGCGGCTATATCGCGAAGCGCGAGAGCGCGGAACTCGAGACGATCATTCTCTCTTGCGGCAGCGAATTGCAGCACGCGCTCACCGCGGCCAAGGAACTCGGCGATGGCGTCCGCGTGGTCTCGCTCCCGTGCTTCGAACGCTTCGAGCGCCAGACGGCGGAGTATCGCGAAGAAGTGCTCCCATCCGCTTGCCGCCGCCGGGTCGCGGTCGAGGCTGGTGTGCCGGACAGTTGGTATCGCTACGTCGGGCTCGACGGCAAAGTCGTCGGCCTCCATCGCTTTGGCCTGAGTGCGCCGGGCGACGTGGTGATGAAGGAGATGGGCATTGATGCTCAGCACGTGATCGAAGCAGTTCGCGCGCTTTGATTTCCCAGCCGGTCCGGCGCGAAGCGGTCGCGTCGCACTACGACGAGCTCGATCATTTTTACCGAGAGATCTGGGGTGAGCATGTGCATCACGGGCTCTGGCTCCGCGGCAACGAAACGCGGGACGAGGCCGTCCTCCAACTCGCCGACCTGGTGGCGCGCGAGGCACGCGTCGAGCCCGGAACGAGAGTCTGTGACATTGGCTGCGGCTACGGCGCGACAGCGCGCGCCCTCGCAATTCGCGGCGCTGAAGTGACCGGCATCACCATCTCCCCGGCGCAGTTCGCTTTTGCGCAGACGCTCACCCGCCGCGGCAATCCCACCTTCCGTCTCGGCGACTGGATGGAGAACGATCTGCCCTCGGAGAGTTTCGACGCCGCGATCGCAATCGAGAGTTCCGAGCACATGCCGGACATCGCGTGCTTCTTCGTGCAGGCACATCGCGTCCTTCGCAGCGGCGGGCGGCTTGCGGTCTGCGCGTGGCTTTCGTCAGACGCGCCCGGCCCGCGGGTAAAGCGCTGGCTACTCGAGCCGATCTGCCGCGAAGGGCGGATGCCGAACATGGGGACAGTGAGCGATTACCAGTCGTTAGGCGAAGCGGCCGGCTTCAAGCTCGCGCGTTTTCAGGATGTGACCCGCTCGGTGACGCGCACCTGGCCAAGCATCGTGACCCGACTGGCGCAGAAACTCGCGACCACCCCGCGCTACGCAAAGTTTCTTCTGAACCGGCACGCCTCGAATCGCGTCTTCGTCCTCACCATCCTGCGCATCTGGATCGCCTACCGGACCGGCGCGATGCGCTACGGCGTCTTCACTTTTGTGAAGAACTAGTGAGGCTGCGCTGCGCCGCCGCGCGCGCGATCCTCGAAACGGGTGAATTCCTTCAGGAAAGTCAGCGGCACTTCGCCGACCGGGCCGTTCCGCTGCTTCGCGATGATCAGTTCCGCTTCGCCGGCTTTCTCAGCGCGGGCGTCCTCATCTTCCTCGTAAACTTCCGGCCTAACGAGCAATCCCACCAAATCGGCGTCCTGCTCGATCGAACCTGACTCGCGCAAATCGCTCAAGCGCGGCTTGCCGCCCGAGCGCGCTTCCGGCTGACGATTGAGCTGCGCGAGGACGATGATCGGGAGCTTCAGCTCCTTCGCCAGTCCCTTGATGCCGGCGGAAATTTCCGAGATCTCGAGCTGGCGATTATCCTGCGCGCGGCGCGTGGTCGACTTCAGGAGCTGCAGGTAATCGATTACGATCAGCTGGATATTCTTTTGCGCCTTGAGGCGGCGGGCCTTCGCGCGGAGCTCGAGAATGCTGAGGCCCGCGCTGTCGTCGATGTAGATTTCGGACTCGGCCAGCTTCGACGCCGCCGCGGTCAGACTGGGGAAATCGCGCTCCGCGAGGAAGCCTTCGCGTACCTTCTGCAGGTTGACCCGCGCGCGCGAGCAAAGCAGTCGTTGCACGAGTTGCTGGCTGCTCATTTCCAGGCTGAAGACGGCCACCGGCAATTTGCTGTTGATCGCGACGTGCTCCGCGATGTTCATCGCGAGAGCCGTCTTTCCCATGCTGGGGCGCGCCGCGATGACGATCATCTCCGCCTCGTGCAGGCCGTTCGTCATCCGATCGAGCTCGGTAAAGCCGGTTGGGATGCCCGTGATACCGCCGCGGCGCTCCCAGAGTTGCTCGATCGACTCGAGCGCGCCCATGAC
>JBKJKL010000423.1:0-4472 GCA_046597485.1 Chthoniobacterales bacterium | reverse complement strand
TCACCCGTAACTCTTCGGGTCAAACCTTGACCTCCGTCAACTTCCGCGCCGATGTGAATGCTGACGGTGGTCGCATCGGCCGAATTAATCGCCCCGTCAGCATTCACATCGGCGCGGAAGTTGACGGAGGTCAAGGTTTGACCCGAAGAGTTACGGGTGATCGTGAGATCGCCTGAGTTCACGCTCCGGTCTGCGTTCACATCTCCGATCAGGAAGCCGACCGGGATGACTGCAGGCGAGATGTTCGTGCCGCCGCTGATGCTCAGGTAGAGCGTTTGCGCATTGCTGACTCCGGTCAGGTCAACGATGAGGTCGTTGCCGCTGACAGTAGTGCTGCTGATGCTGCCCGTCGCCCCCGCTGGGCTGCGAGACAGGATGGTCGCTGTCGCACCAACCGGGCTGGTCGTGAAGCTCACCACGATACGATGCGTTCCACCCGCGCTGCCGCGATCTTCGATTCCAACCGCGCCAGTGGTCGGCAACGGGATGTCGAAGGTTGGACCGCCCGTACCATGCGTCTTACGCGAGACGGCGGTCGGGGCCGGGGCGCAGACACCGTTACCAGTGCTGTTTCCGACGAGGCCGGAGACCGTGAACTGATAGCCAGTGCAACCAACGCTGCCGGCGTTCGCCTCCGAAATGACGACCACGAGGGTCGCATTAGCCGCCAAATCGACGGAGAACGAATTTCCGGTCGTTCCAGGGCTACCGCCTGCATCACCCAGATAGTTGGTGCAGAGGTTGGCCGGATCGTAGCTACCGAGGTAAGCGGCCGGAATGATGGCGCTCGTCGTCGGGCAAGTCTGGGTCGTCGCGATTGTGACGCAAGCCGGCGCCGGGCCGTTCGTGAACATGTGCTGACGATAGATTCGTGTGCCAGTGCCGAACGCGCCGGGGCAAACCTTGCTCGTGCCGCAAACGCTCGCGACACCGTTACGGCCAAGGCGACCAACAGGCTGCGTCGGGTCGGTCCCGGGAACCAGGGCGCCGTTTACAACAACGGGAGGCGTGTTGCAGCTTGGGAGCGAGAACGACAAGGTTGCCGTGCCGCCATCATACTTCACAATGAGAGTGAAGTTGATCGGGGTGCCGCAGAGGAACGTATTCGAAGTGCTGACCGAGAATGGCACCAGGCCGTTCGCTGATCCGCTTTCGACCACGTCGTTGAACGAAGTGTTCGGCTGGATGACGGTTACGCCAGGCGTGGAACTGGAGAGCGTGGCCGTGACGTTCTTCGCCAACAAGCAGCCATTATTCAGAATAGACACGTTGATCGTGTTGCACTCGTTAGGCTCGATGACGCCATTCCCATTGCCGCCGGAAGCCGTGACTGTCCCGCTGTTGAGGACAATGGTCGGTACGCCGCTGAGACAGGCGTTCTGAGTCGCCGAGCCGCCGTCGGTCACGGTAACCGTGAACGGACCCGCTGCAGTGCAGAGGTGGGCCGGATTAATCACTGTCACAGTGTAGGAGCCGGGAGCGAGCTTCATGGAGTAGGTACCATCCGGAGCACTGGTGCTCGAGAAGCCGGCGGACGGTCCACCAGAAACCTGCACGAGAGCGTCTTTCAAAGGAGCGCCCGTGTCGCATGCGGTGATAATGCCCGACAGCATGCCCTGAGCGGGAGCAGTCGTGTTCGGATACTTGAACGTACCAACGCGGGTGCGCCAGAGGAAGGCGCCGTTGGTCGCGTAATACTCGTTCGTGTACCAGAAGGTGGCATCATCCGAAGGATCGAGCGTCATGTGACTGTAATCGCCCCAGCGGTTCGAGGTCCCGGTCTGGACGCCGGTGCCGGCAAACATGATCGCTTCACCCTGGTTCAGGGTTCCAGCTGGGTCACCCAAGAGGCGGCCCGCGTAGGCGATGGAAGGGAGCTGCGTTGTGCTCGAGATGCTGTAGCCGACCGCGAGGTTGCCTGCGTTGTCGAGAGCGGTGCTACCCATCCAGCGCTCGTTCGCATCAGGCGAAAAGGTGCCCTGGTCTTGCACCGACCAGTTAGCGCCCGGGGCAGTCTTCTGGAGGATGTACCAGCGCGTTCCCGCTTTGTATTCGGCAACCGTGGGGTTAACACCCACGGCCGGGATGATACCGGCATTCACCGTGTGGCAGGTAGTCAGGAGTTGGACGCCGTTTCGGTTGATGTAGAACAGGCGCATCATCAGACGATCGCTGATCGAATCGAGATAGTCGGCAGCCACAGCAGGTGCGGGTTCTTCGATATCCGCACGACCGGTAGGGTTACGCGAATCGAAGGCTGCAACCGCGAGCGGGCTTTCCGGCCGCTCGGTGAACGTCGAGCTCGCCGGGGTGGCGAAGTTCGCTGTGAAGTCGAACAGACGGAGAGAATCCGTCAGATCGCCCAGCGAATCGTCATTGTAGACCGCGAAGGTGTTCGGGGTTCCAGCCGGCGGCGGGATCAGGCCGCTGAAGTCGGTCGGGAGCATGCCCGAGGACGACTGGCTCAGATTCGGGCCCGCGTTAAAGTAGATGAAGCTCGCGTTCGAGTCACCGACGAGCATCTTGGCGCGGTCAAAGGCGAAAACGCCAAAACCATTGTAAGTCGCGCCGTTAGTGAACTGGCGAGTCGTGGCGTAGTAGCCATCCGGCCAGACGCCCCAATGCGAGTAGTCGGGGAACTCGTTGCCCGGGGACTGGAAGCCGTAAACCCAATAGGCGCCGGTCGGGTCACCTGTCTTCGAGACCGCGACGGCCTGGAAATAAGGAGGCGTCGTGCTGCTCGCGAAGGCAAACTGGGTGATGAACCAGCGATTGGCGAGGCGATCATAAAGCACGATCGGGTCGCCGTTGTTGTTGTTCGCGAAGATGCCACCGAGCGGAGTGAACAAGGAGCTCAACTTGAAGGCTGGACCACGAGGAACACCATTTTTGTCCCAGACACGCACGTTCGTTGCGTTGACGGCCTGGACATAGTCGTTGGGCCCGACTGCGCCTGTCGTATCCGGAGGGGCACTGCTTTGCACTGGGTTGCCTTCGAAGGTGAGGATCGGTGCAGGGATCTGCGGCACGAAACGCAAGCCTCCCTTCGGTGACCAGGTGGCCTGGAGGGCGCCATCATATTGGGGCGGCGCCTTCGGGTTGGGAGTGAAGAGATCAGAGCTGTTCTGCTCGTTGATTTCCTCTGCGTCTATGCGGACAAGAGCGGAATCGACGGCACCGTCGGCACCGGGGAATTCCCGGGCTGGGCCGGTCTCAGCGAAGGCGATCGCACGCACGACTGTCGGCGCGGTCAAGCGAATCGGACCGGAGACAACGGTATTGGGATTTGGTTGTACGGAACTCGAAGATTTCTTCTTCGCTTGAGCGCGCAACGAGGTAGCGCAAAGACCGGCGACGAGCACGAGGGCCACGACGGCTAGGAGGATGAGGGAACGTTTTTTGATAGGCATGTCAGTGTTTGTTTTTGGAGCGGTGTGCCCACCGAGAAATCGGTGTGCGGGCCCGTCTTCTTATCGCCTAGTCGCAAAAACCACCAGCGAGAAATGGATTACATTTTTGTCATCGCCTGTGTGGGTGGGACGAAGGGCGATCGAGCGAGCCGTTACGAAAATATAACTTAATCTCCGTAAAATAGTCGGGACATTCAATATGCGTCCTGCTAGTAACTTCCCGACTCGTTTCAATTCCCAATCTATCCATGAAAAAAAAATGTCGTTCCTTGGCAGGTTTTACCTACACCCGCCTACTGGTGGCTTCTCTCTTCTGTTCGGCTGCAGTCTTCCTGGCACTGCTGGGATTCGGGCTGCTGGGCGGAACTCGCGCCGAAGCACAGCTGCCAACCGCGCAATCCAGTACCGATCTCCAAGTCGGCACTTCATACAAAAACGACATCTCGCCGCCGGTGCGCGACCTCCCAGAGAACCCAGCGCGTCGTTCCGATAAGGAAGATCGCGAAGCTAACGACAACCCGAAGATCCCGAATCGCCACGTGGACAGTGCGGACCCAGTGGTTCAACACGAGCAGCACAAGCAAGCGCTCCTCAGCACGCTCGCGCCCAGCCTGACGGCTCCGATCCTGAACTTCGACGGCATCGGCTTTCCTGGCGTCGGCTGCAACTGCGCGCCGCCGGATACCAACGGCGCGGTCGGCGCAACGCAATACGTCCAAATTGTGAATGAAGGCTACCAGGTCTTTGATAAAAACACTGGCGCTTCCGTCCTCGGCCCTTTGAGCATCTCCTCGATCTGGGCCGGCTTCGGCGGGGCGTGCCAAACCGGCTCCGGCGACCCAGTCGTCCTCTACGACCGCCTAGCCAAGCGCTGGCTGATCAGCCAGTTCGCCAAAGCAACCGCGAGCGGACCGATCACCGATGAGTGCATCGCCATCTCGACCACTTCGGATGCGACCGGCAGCTACGCGCGCTACGGTTTCCATCTCGGATCGAATTTCTACGACTACCCGCACCTCGCGGTTTGGCCGGACGGCTATTACATGAGCATGAACGTCTTCA
>JBKJKL010000377.1:0-10311 GCA_046597485.1 Chthoniobacterales bacterium | reverse complement strand
CTTCCAAGGCGGTCAGAGCGCTGAGATAAGCGCGTGAATCGCGGCCATCGGGAGCGGGAGTTCGCGTCCCGTAAATCCGCGCCAGACTGTCGCGAACGAGGAGTTCGGCCAGATCTTTTCGCTCGCGGGTGAAAACGAAGGCGTAGTAGAGCTCGGGGCCAAACACCGGCCGCCAGCGCGCCGCGAGGAAGTGCGCCAGCTCATGGACGATGATGAGAAGGTTGAAAATGTGCTTGGCGCGCTTTCGCAGCGTCGCGAGGATGAGCGCCGGACGGGTGATTTTTTTTGCCCGGCCACTTTTCTATGACTTCCTCCCCTTCTTTCCGCGCCCTGACGCGCTTTTGCATCATCACTTTCCTCCTAGCGACGGCCAGCCCGCTTTTCGCTGCGAAGGTGCGTCTTCGGTCCGACTCGCTCGTGGCCCGGGCCCTCACCTTTCCCGGCATCGATTACGGCGGGTTCCGCGTGGTCGAGGTCGATGATGCCACTGCCGACGCGCTCGTGGGCGCCGGCGCCGGCGAGAAGATCGAGGACGCGGACCGCGTCCTCCTGAACGCCGAAACGGTGGACACCACCGCGGCCGCCACCAAAGCGTTGCGGCGCAGCGTGGGGGCCTTCGCCGGCAAGCGGCTGCACCTCGTGCAGTTCGCGGGTCCCATTAAGCAGGAATGGGTGGATGCGCTGGAGAGCGACGGCTTGCGGGTCGTCACTTACATTCCGAGCAACGCCTATCTCGTGTGGGGCGAGGCTGCCAGCGTGGCGCGGTTCCAAACGCGCGCGGCGGATCCCGCCAAGTCCGCCGTCCAGTGGGAAGCCGCCTGGCAGGACAGGTGGAAGCTCGCCCCCAGCGTGGCCGCCTCCAAGACGGAAGCCGCCGCCGAGATGCTTTCCGTCCAGGTGGTCGAGGATAAGGAGATCAACGCCGCCACCATCGAAGCTCTCCGCGCGGCGGGCGCCTACTTCCTGCGCGAGCCGTGGACCTCGTCGGGCTACGTGAATTTCGTCATCCAACTGAAGCCGGAGTCACTCAGCGCGCTCACCAGCCGGCCGGACGTGGTCTCGGTCCATCGCTACATCGAGCCGCGGAAGAATGACGAAGCCCAGGCGATGGTGCTGGCGGGGAACACGACGGGGAACGTGCCCAATGCCGGCAACTACTTTACCACCCTCGCAGGCTGGGGCTTCACCCAAGCGCAATTCGACAGCTCGGGCTTCGCCGTGGACGTCTCGGACGACGGTGTGGATAACGGCACGACGACGCCGAATCATTTCGTGCTCTACCGCAGCGGCAATAAGACCCTGGCCTCGCGCCTGATCTATCGTACGACGGCCGGCACGGGGGGCACCGACGGAGGCATTGGCAACAGCGGGCACGGCCAGTTGAACACTTCGATCATCGGCGGATTCGTCCCCAACACTTCGGTCACGGTCAACGGCAACACCACCTCGACCACCACGTTTCCGCACGCCGATGCGCAGCAGTTCCGCTACGGGCTGGGCATCGCCCCGTTCGTGAAGGTGGGGAATTCGACCATCTTCGATCCAAACTTTACCAATCCGACTTTCGGCACGCTGCACACGAATGCCTACGCGGCCGGAGCGCGCATTTCTTCGAACAGCTGGGGTGCCAACTCCGCCGGCGCGTACAATTCGGACTCCCAAGCGTACGACACGCTGACCCGCGATGCCCAGTCCGGCACGGCCGGGAACCAGCAGATGGTGATGGTCTTCTCGGCCGGCAACAGTGGCGCCGGCGCCAGCACCATCGGGTCGCCGGGCAGCGCCAAGAACATCATCACGGTGGGCGCGGCCGAGGGCGTGCGCAGCCATGCCATTGCGGCGGGCGGCCTCGATGCCACCGGCAATGACGGCTGCTCCATTCCGGACACTTCGGCGGATTCCTTGAACGATATCATCAGCTTCTCCAGCCGCGGACCCTGCACCGACGGCCGGGTGAAGCCCGACATCATGGCTGGCGGCACGCACATCACCGGCATGACCTTCGTCACGGCCACGTCTACGCTGACTGGCACGGCCGTCGGCACCTATCGGGCCGACGGCGTGTGCGGTCTGCCTGGCAACACGGCCACGACGGGCCAGTTGGCGGATTTCTTCCCCACCCAGAACGGTGGGGCCGCGCCCTATAACCAGGCGCAGCAGTGGTATTCGACCTCCTCGGGGACCAGTCATTCGTGCCCGGCCATCGCCGGTGCGGCGGCGCTGGTCTTCCAGCAGTTCATCAACAACCCCACCTATCTGGCGACCAACCGCGCCCCGGCCGGTTCGGCGCCACCGAGCCCCGCCATGGTGAAGGCCTACTTGATGAACACCTCCCGCTACATGACCGGCGCGAGCGCCCACGACAAACTGCCCTCGAACAATCAGGGCATCGGCCACGGCAATCTCGGCATGGCTTTTGATGGCGTGACCCGCATCGTGCGTGACCAGGTGGCGGGCGACCGTTTCACCGCCTCCGGCCAGACCCGCACATTCATTGGGGCCGTGACCGACAACACCAAGCCGCTCCGGGTGACGCTGGCCTGGACGGATGTGGCCGGCCCGACCGCCGGCAATGCCTACGTCAACAATCTCGATCTAAAGGTGGTCGCGGGCGGCAACACCTACTTCGGCAATGTCTTCAATGCCACCGGCGGCCTCTCTACCACCGGCGGCGCGGCGGATGCGAAAAACAACGTCGAGAGTGTCTTCCTGCCCGCCGGCACCACCGGGACCTTCACGGTGACGGTGACGGCATCGAATATCGCCGGGATCGCCGATCCGACCGTCGTCGGGAACAATCAGGATTTCGCGCTTGTCGTCTACAACGGCAACCCCGCCTCGTCTCCTGCCGTAGGAGCCGGCACCCCGGTCGTGGGCGGCACGGGCGTCCTGCGTCCGAACGAATGCAACACGCTGAACGTTCCGCTGCAAAACACGGGTAACGTCAACGCGACGGCCGTCTCTGCGGTTCTTTCGACCTCAACCCCTGGCGTCTCCGTCACGCAAACGAGCTCTGCCTACGCCGACCTCATCGCGGGCGGGGCTGCCGTGACGAACACCACGCCGTATCAGGTTAGCACCACCGCCGGGATCATGTGCGGCACCACCGCCAGTTTCTCGCTGACGGTGACTTACACCGGCGGTGGCTCGCCGGTCGTCAGCACCTTTTCGCTGCCGGTCGGTCAAATCCCGTCCTACACTTTTGCATCGAGCACGGGGGCGACGGTGCCCGCGGGCGGCACGCTCGTGGCCGGGACGCAGGCGGACGATGCCGTCGCCACCATCACCACGCCGGCCGGATTCAACTTCAGCCTCTACGGCACGAGCGTGACCGGCGGCTCCTCGCTCACGGTCAGCACCAATGGAACGGTCGCGGTGGGTGCGGCCAGCAGCAGCGCGTATAGCAACGCCGCTCTGCCGGTTGCAAACACGACTGGAGGCGTCGGTACGTTCCCCGCCAGCATGCCGACGGTCTTCGCGTACTGGGACGATCTCAATCTCCCGTCGAGCACCGCCACCAATGGCGTTTACACCCTTCTCGCCGGCGTGGCTCCCAATCGCACCTACTCCATCATCTGGCGCGGGGTGACCTTCTCAGGCAGCAACGCCATCAACTTCGCGGTAAACTTCCTCGAGGGATCGCCGAACTTCGAGGTGGTTTATCAGAACTCTGCGGCCGCGAGCGGCAATTCCGCCACCATCGGCGTTCAGTCCGCCACGACCGGTACGCTCTTCACGCAGTTCTCGTTGAACACCGCCTCGATTGCCGCCGGCACGAAGCTGACCGCCACTCTCGGTGTCTGCACCTCCGGCAGCGGCCCGTGCGGCGCCACTCCGACCAGCGCTGTCTCGCGAAAGTTGCACGGAGGCCTTCCGTTTGACATCCTTCTCACGCCTCCCAGCGGTGTGGGCGTTGAATGCCGGAGCGGCGGAGTGACCAATGATTACCAGGTTCTGTTTACGTTCCCGAGCGCGGTGACTTTCAGCGGCGCATCGGTCACACTCGGAACAGGCAGCGTGAGTAGCAGCAGCGGCAGCGGGACCACGACCGCGACGGTCAACCTCACTGGCGTATCGAACGCACAAACGATCACCGTCACGCTCCTCGGGGTAAACAATCTAGGCGATGTCAGTGTGCAAATGGGCTTGCTAGTCGGAGATGCCAACGGCGATCGCAGCGTCAACTCCGGCGACGCCACCATCACGCGCAACCGCTCCGGCCAACCCGCCGACGCGACCAACTTCCGCAGCGACTACAATCTCGATGGCACCATCAACTCGGGCGATGCCACCATCGTGCGTGCGCGTTCGGGCAGTTTTATTCCGTAAAGCTGCGAGCCAAAGGAGAGAATAGGAGTCGCTTACCGAGGTCGCGTCCTACCTCTCAAAACCTTCCAGGCCGCGATAGCGCGCAAGCGCCGCGACGTCGTGCAGCGACAAGAAGAGCGGGGCGATATGCTCGACGATTTCGCCGTGATCGAAGCCCGCGCGAACTCGGCCGGTCAGAAAACGCGGGATGTTTTTCGTCGGGCATGGACTGCAGCGAGACGCTCGTGAGTTTTTTGCTTTGCCGATTCCGCGAGCGATGTGGATGAAATTTCGCCGATATCAGCAGCCGGATTTCGTCCAGTTCGTTGACGAGACGATGAATGATCTCTGATTCTGCTGTCGATTGACTCGCATATGCGAACAAGTTTGTCGGTGATGATCTGCGCACCCGCAACGAAGCGAGCGGCGTCCGGAAGGGGATTACGGTCGGAAGGCCGCGAGCACGTGAGGACGGCACAGATGATCACTCTAGAAGGGGAGCAAGTCTTGGCGTTTTCGGAGGGAAGAGCTGCGGAGCGGAAGGCCGGAAGGAGAAAGATCGAAGTCTTTGCGAGAGGGCCAACTACTTAACGTTTGCGCGGTTGCGTTGTAAGCCGCGAGTAGTGTGTGTGAGTAGCACTAGCTCGCCTTCATGGGGTCGAATGCATGCTCATCCGTGCACAGGAAATGTCGCGCTCGGTTGCGGACGGCATGCGATTTCACAAAATGGGAACGGATTCCCTAGGCTCCAGTCTCTTTTTGCCAGTTCTTTAGAACAAGGGCTAAATCCCAATGCTTGCGCCTTTGCGGATGGTGGCCTCCGCTTGTGTGATCTGGCCTTCGAAGATGCGTTGGCCGTCCACACCCACAGCAGGCATCGACTTGAGGCCGTATCGCTTCGCGTTGTGACCCTGCTCGACTCTTTCGCAGCGCCGCTCGATCACCACAACATCCGCACGAGGACATCTCTTCGCGGACGAGCTTGAGTGTGTTGTTGCACAATGCACAGCCGGCGGAAAACATTTCGATTTTGCGTTTTTGATCACTCATATTTTTGCCTTTCTCCTGTTCAACATACTTCGTGATGCAGCAGCACTTCTCGAAGGCGGCTGATTGACAAGGAATCGTGAAACCCTGACGCTCCACGCGCCATGAGGTCGTTCCGTATCCAAAGAGTCCGGCTTTTCGCTGCGCTTTTTGCCTGCGCAGTCTTCGGCGGCTATCTCGCGGCTGATGCGATCGCAGATTCGATGCACGGTTGTGCGGCGGAGTCTTCGCAAAGCTCGGGGACCGATGACGGTTGCGTGATGTGTTTCAATTGCTCGCACGGCGGAGCGCTTGTCGGACTGGAGGCGATGACCTCGCTTGCTGTGGCGCCAGTGGAAGGCGGTCGGGTGGTGACGGCTGACGAGCACGCGCTCGATGGTCCGCCGGCTGCGATCGACCATCCTCCTCAACTGTCCTAACGACTGATCAGGCACCAGCATGCGCTGGATTGCCGCGTCGTTGTCTCTGCTCTCGGGCGTTTGTCCGGAAGCTTCCATCACATGCAGGAAGTGTGTTCCTGCGCACCCGTTCCGTTGGCCCAAAGCTTTCACTAAATGACCTATCGTTTCATCGCCGCCGCGCTATTCGCGGCGAGCGTTATTTCTTCCTCGGCCTACGAGCCGACGGGCAACATCTCATTGCGCCAGGCACTCGCGCGTGCCCTCGAACAAAACCCCGATCTCGCTGCGTTCAGCTCCGACATCCGGGCGGCTGATGCCCGGATCTTGCAGGCAAAATTGAGCCCAAATCCCGAGGTCGACGTTACCAGTGAAAACCTCGTTGGAAGCGGCGAGTTCGCGAACGCAAGGCGCTCGGAGAATACGATTTTGCTTGGCCAGTTAATCGAACTCGGCGGCAAGCGGCATGCCCGAGTCCGCGAGGCGACGTTCGGACGCGACCTCGCGGCTTTCGATTACGAAGTGAAGAAGCGCGAAGTGTTTCTCCGGACCGCGGAGCACTTCGTCGATCTGCTGGCTGCCCAACGTCGCGTCGCGCTGAATGAGGAACTCGTGCGGCTCGCGAATGATTTCATTCCAGCGGTCGAGAAGCGGGCCGAGGCCGGAAAGGCTTCGGATTTAGAGAAGACGCGCTTCGACATCGCGATTGGCTCTGCACGGATCGAATTGGAGCAAGCAAAGCGGGATGTTATCGCGCTACGTCAACGTCTCGCCGCTCAATGGGGTTCGATGAGGCCGCGGTTTTCATCCGTTGCTGGTGATCTCGATGCGATGCCTGCGACAGCGTCACTCGACACTCTCGCCCGTAAACTGCCGACAAATCCGCGACTCGCGCGTTTCGGCGCGGAAGTCGCCAAGCGGGAAGCGAGTCTCGCGCGCGAGAGAGCTGCGGCTGTTCCCGATGTGACGGTACGTGCGGGTGCCCGTCAGCTCAGCGAAACAAAAGACGGCACCGCCGTTGTTGGCTTCGCAGTTCTTCTACCTTTTTGGAATCGCAACCAAGGGAACATCAAAGCTGCGCGTGAGCAGATTACGCGAGCGGATGCTGAGCAGGCTTCCGCCGCGACCGCGCTCATGACCGAATTAAGCGACGCGTATCAGAACATGGCGCGAGCGCGGGCGACGATCGTCACGCTGCGGGAGACTATTTTACCGGGAGCAGAGCGGGCCTTGAAGGGGACTGCTGAGGGATACGAGATCGGCCGGCTGAGCTACCTCGATGTGCTTGATGCGCGACGAACCATCGGTGCCGCGCGCACTCAATATCTCCAGGCGCTTAGCGACTACCACAAAGCGCTCAACGTTATCGAGGCGCTCACGGCGGAACCGCGACCACACAATCGGCCCTAACGAATTATTTCCTCCATGAAACGAACACACATCGTCGCGTTAATTGCGGTGGCACTCATAGCGCTGGTCGGCTGGCGCATATGGCACGCGAACTTCGACGCTTCTGCGCAGCGAGCGAAGAGCGGGCACGAAGAACACGATCATGGAACAGCTGAAAAGCACGGTGAAGAGGGGCGCGTCAAGCTCACGAAGGAACAACTACAGAACGCGAATGTCCGGATCGAGGAAGCAGGTCCGGCAACAATCAAAACAATGGTCGCCGTCTACGGGAAAGTCGCAGCAAATGAAGAAGCGTTAGCCCGTGTGGTGCCCCGCTTTCCTGGAATCGTAAAGGCAGTAAAGAAACGGCTCGGCGATAACGTCGAGCGCGGTGAGGTGCTGGCACAGATTGAGAGCAACGAGAGCCTCAAAATCTACGACGTAACGGCAGAAATTGCCGGCACCATCACTCACAAGGACATCACTCTTGGAGAACTGGTGAAGGACGACAAAACGATCTTTACCATCGCTAATCTCGAAACCGTCTGGATTGACCTAAGCATTTTCCGCCAGGACTTCGGTTACCTCGCGGTCGGTGCACCCGTCGAATTTCACACGGGCGAAGGTCACGTGGCTGGACAGCAGCACATCAAAGCGAAGGTAGATTACATCTCACCCTTCGGCAGCGAAGGCTCGCAGACAATGCTTGTCCGCTCCGTCGTTCCGAATCCGAAAGGTGATTTGCGACCGGGCCTTTACGTTGATGGGGAAGTCGTGACCGGGCAGCGTGAGGCCGCAGTCGCGGTAGAGAACGGCGCGCTCCAGACAGTCGGCGGCAAGACGGTCGTGTTCGTTGCTGAGGGCGACTTGTTCGAAGCACGCGAGGTGCAGCTGGGCGTTAAGGACACCGACCGCACGGAGATCACCTCAGGTCTAAAGGCGGCCGAGCGCTATGTCGCGGAGAACAGCTTCGTGATGAAAGCCGAACTCGGCAAAGGCGAAGCGGAGCACGAGGACTAACGTGATCGATAATCTCCTGAATTTCTCGATCAAGCATCGGTGGCTTGTGCTGATGGGCGCTTTAGCACTCGGTGCCTTGGGCGTTCACAATTATCAGCGACTCGCAATCGACGCCGTGCCGGACATCACCAATGTCCAGGTACAGATTAACAGCTCCACGCCGGGCTACTCGCCGCTAGAAGCGGAGCAGCGCGTCACGTTTCCCATCGAAACCGCGATGGCAGGCATTCCGGATGTAGAGTCGACCCGTTCGTTATCTCGCTACGGGCTTTCGCAGGTTACAGTCGTCTTCAAAGACGGGACCGATATCTATTGGGCACGGCAACAAGTTTCCGAACGCATTCAACTGGCGAAGGAGCAGTTGCCTACTGACATCGAGTTACAGATGGGGCCGATTTCCACCGGCTTGGGCGAGATCTACATGTGGACGGTCGACGCAAAGCCCGGCGCTAAGAAGGCGGACGGTTCCGAATACACCCCGACTGATCTCCGCGAAATCCAGGACTGGGTGATCAAGCCACAGCTTCGAAATGTGCAAGGAGTGGTGGAGGTCAATTCTATCGGAGGCTTCGAGAAGCAGTTCCACGTCACACCTGACCCGCGCAAGTTGGTGGCTTACGCGCTCAGTTTTCATGATGTCATGGAAGCGATCGCAAAGAACAACGCGAATGTCGGCGCGGGATATATCGAGCGGAACGGCGAGCAGTTTCTGATTCGCGCTCCGGGTCAGGTACGGGACATCGGCGAGATTCGCGCCATCGTGATCGCCAGCCGCAAGGGGTTGCCGGTTCACATTGGCGACGTTGCGGAGGTCGCGTTGGGACAGGAGTTGCGGAGCGGCGCAGGACTGCACAACGGCCACGAGTGCGTGCTCGGCACGACCTTTATGCTGATGGGGGAGAACAGCCGGACGGTTTCTCGCCGTGTGCACGAGCGGATGAGCGACATTGAGCGCTCGCTTCCCGAAGGCGTGTCTGCGAAGACGGTTTACAATCGAACAGATCTCGTCGACGCCACGATCGACACGGTTAAAAAGAACCTGCTCGAAGGCGCGGTCCTCGTGATTGTGGTTCTCTTCGCACTGCTCGGGAACTTCCGCGCTGCATTGATTGCTGCCGCGATCATTCCGCTGTCGATGCTCTTCACCATCACCGGAATGGTCACGAACAAGGTGAGCGCGAATTTGATGAGCCTCGGCGCACTCGACTTCGGCATCATCGTCGATGGCGCGGTGATCATCGTGGAGAACTGCATGCGTCACCTTGCGATGGAGCAGCACGCAACCGGTCGCATGCTCAAACCGCAGGAGCGGTTCGACCTCGTCTTGAAAGCCACGAAGGAAGTGATCACGCCGAGCATCTTCGGTGCGTTGATCATCATGGTCGTTTACCTGCCGATCCTTACCCTAACCGGAGTCGAGGGAAAGATGTTCGGACCGATGGCGTTTACCGTTTTGGTGGCGCTCGGAGGAGCGATGATTCTCGCGCTGACTTTCGTGCCGGCGGCAGTCGCCATATTTCTGAACGGTAAAGTTAACGAGAAAGAGAACCGGCTGATCGCGGCAGCGCGGCGTGTCTATGAACCGCTCTTGAAGTTGAGCCTGGACTCACGACGAATCGTCGCGGTCAGCGCAGTCGCTCTCGTCGCGGTCAGCTTGTTCTTCGCGGCCCAAATGGGGCGCGAGTTTATTCCGAGTCTGGACGAAGGCGACGTGCTCATTCAGCCGGTGCGCATCGCCGGCACGAGCGTGACCCAGTCCGTCGCGATGTCCGCGATTCTCGAGAAGCGATTGGCGAAGATTCCGGAGGTGAAAGAGGTCTTCACGCGCATTGGCACCGCAGAAGTGGCGAGCGATCCGATGCCGCCGAATACCGGTGACTGTTACGTGATGCTAAAACCGCGCTCGGAGTGGCCTGATCCAGCCAAACTCAAAGGCTCGCTGGTCGAGGAACTCACGGCCGCAGCCGAGGAGGTTCCCGGCAGTAATTACGAAATCACCCAACCAATCCAGATGCGATTTAACGAGTTAATTTCGGGCGTGCGAAGCGACGTTGGGGTCAAGATTTTCGGCGACGATATGGATGTTCTGCTGCGGAGCGCAGAGGCGGTCGCAAAAGTTCTCGGCACCGTTACTGGCAACGATGCGGTG
>JBKJKL010000474.1:0-3721 GCA_046597485.1 Chthoniobacterales bacterium | reverse complement strand
TGGTTCCAGGCACCGAACAAATTCCGGCGCGAGGTGAAAGGCAGCTCGCCCAGCACGACGGTGAGCGATGGCCAGCAGCTCTGGATTTACTACCCGAAGTTCCAGTCGGCCGAGCACTACTCGTTAGGCAGACGCGGCCCGCTCGATGCCGGAATTGCGGCCATCACCGCCAGCCTGAATCTCGAAGGAGTCGAAAACGCCTACCACCTCTCTGGGGCGCGCGAGGGCAGCACCTACCTGCTCGAACTCGCGCCAAAGCATCCCTCGCTCAAGCGCATGCTGCAGCGTTTCGTCATCCATTTTAACGAAGCCCTCCAGGTCGAGCGGACCGAGATGTTCCAGCCGAACGGCGACCGCATTGTCACCAACTACACCGACGAAAGCCGCGCGCCGATCGATCCCGCCACGTTCAATTTCACACCGCCCGCGGGCACCAATGTGAGTACGCCGCTCGGCCGCTAACGACGTTTTCTCTTATTTTTCGCCGACGATCAGGCCGCCGCCCGGACAACGTTGCGACGGCGAACGACGACCATCGCGCCTGCTACGAGCACAAGAAGCGAGAACGTTCCGCCTGAATCTTTGACTGCAGCGGGAGCGTTCGGTTGGCCTGCTTCAGCAACCGGGGGCGCGGTCACGAACGGACTTGTCTCCCAGACCACTCCAGGAGGAACGACGGTGCCGCCGCCGTGCCCGTTATGATTCCCAAATCCCTGCCAGCCGCCGCCATGATGATGGCCGTTGCCGTGATCGCGATCGTTTTCACGTTGCTCTGCGGCCGCTCGCCCTTGGTGGTCCTTTTCTCGCGCTGCTGGCTGCCAGTAACGCGAGTCATTGGACAGAAAAGTCAAATCGGCACTCGCCGAATGCTCTGCCACCACGCCGGTGACCGCAGCCGTCCCGACGGTGGTGAGCGTAGACACTACGGCGGACCCGAGTAACGCGATGATTGCATTTTTCATTTCTTCGGTTTCTTCCCTTTTTGGAACTAATCGGCGCGGAAGATATGGCAGGCCGTGTACATTCTCGTTATTCTTGCAATTCCATCTCACTATGAAAAACGCTGTCACAGCAACCGCCCCCGGCCCCATGTCCGATTCGATTTGTGTGCGTTCTTCCCATTCAGTCACCGGAACACCCGCGTGGAAGCGCGCACTCGATCTAACGATTGTTATCCTCACGCTCCCACTGTGGATGGCCGCGATGGTCGTGGTCGCGCTCTGGATCAAACTGGTTTCCCCGGGGCCGGTCATTTACCGGCAGGAACGCGTCGGGCGCGGCGGCCGAAGGTTCATGCTCTTCAAATTTCGCAGCATGCGAGTCAATGCGGAACCGTCATCGCACATGGCGCACGTGATTGAGCTGATTCGTTCCGACGCGCCGATGATCAAGCTTGATCATCATGGAGACTCTCGCCTCATTCTGTTCGGCCGCGCTCTCCGTGTCTGCGGACTCGACGAGCTCCCGCAGATCGTCAATGTGTTGCGCGGCGAAATGAGCCTGGTCGGCCCGCGTCCGTGCACGCCCTATGAATTCGCGCACTATCTACCGTCGCAGGTAGGCCGTGTGGACGCGACGCCGGGGCTTACCGGCTACTGGCAGGTGAGCGGAAAGAACCGCACCACCTTCAGCGAGATGATCGAGATGGACTTGTTCTACGCGCGCAATCTCTCGCTCGGGCTCGATCTCCAGATCATTGGCCGGACCTTGGGAGTGCTCATCGACGAATCCCTTTCGAAATCTACCCCGCGGACGAGCTACCCCTCGGTGGTAATCGAGTCGGCGGACGCCAAAGACTCAGTCGATCAATACGCCGCCGGCGTTACTCCTTTCTGATCAGTCGCGACGCTCCCGCACAGCCGCAGCACACGAATTGCTTTGGATCCCGCCACCATGACGACGTGCGGATTACTGGGCTTGCGCCTCCTCGAAGGATCACTCGTGCGCGCTTGGAAAGGGCTTCGCCAATGATGCGCCCGAACTCGTCCGAACGCGCGGAGAACGGGAATGACGTCGACTTTGAGCCGGACGCGGCACCTACTCCCAAGCGCCTGCCCAAGGAAAATCCCGCGCGTGGCACTCCGGATTACAACATCTATCGCGCCGTCCGTGAGCGACGCCGGGCCCGAACTGTGCGTTTTGTCGTGCTGGAATCAATCGTTCTTTGCCTGATGGTCGCGTCCGTCTGCGCCGGAATGTCCGAGAGCTTCGCTGACGAAAATCTGACACCGATTTTTCGTTTTTTGCCCGTGACCTGCGCGATCGTAGCAGGCCTGCTCCCGATCATCTTCTTCGGCTCACTGGGCGGTCGGCGTCGCTAACGGCTGGGGATCAGCGGAAGCTCGCGCGCGCAACTTCGGGCTGACCAGGCCGGGACCAGCATAGCTTTGTTCCTTGGCCGGCGGAGCGAAGAGCGCCAGCCGCCCGAAGTCGGAGATAAATTGGAGGACGCCGAGCTCGTCCTGCGCTTCGATCATGACATGCGCCCACTGCTGGGACCCGCAGCGAAAAGTGGTCTCTGCCTGGCGCGAGCCGTCCTTGATCGTGCGGCGAAACCACTTCACCGGGAACCGACCGAATGAGCCATCGATCGCGATGTCAGTCTCCTTCACCCGGACGGCAAACGGTTTGCGCCCGAGCTCGATACCCGCTGCACCCGCGCGTGGCGGTTCGGCCAGGCAGTAGTAGACCTTCAAGTCACTCGTCTCGAAGGTGCGCCAGCGAAGATTCTGCATCTCAACGCCACTGAGGAACGCCACGATATCTTTCTCGACCGCCTCGGTCTGATCAGCCGCCACGTCCGCGATCGGCAGCAGCAAAAGCAAAACGGAAATGAAAGTTGCTCGGAGCATAGTTGACGAGTTCTCCCGCAGATTTTCTGCTGCGAGCCCGACGGCTTGGTTAAGCAAACGACAAGCCAACCATCGGCAGAACGCTTGCGAAGTTTGCGCTTATCCCGGCGGGCGGATTCTGTTTGAATCCGAGATTATGATAAATTGTGCACGCTGGATCGTCCTCAGCGTCGCTTCGCTGATCGTAGGCTCGACGGCGCGGGCTGATCTGATTTACGGCATCACTTCCCAAGGGACGCTCCTTTCTTTTCAAAGCGCGAACCCCGCGGCCGTCTCGACCATTGGCGCGGTGACTGGCGCGGCTTCCGGGCAGTTCTTCTACGACATCGGCTTCCGCCCTTCGAACGGGCTGCTCTACGGCCTGGCGGTGAACAGCTTTACCGGCGCCTCGAATCTCTATCTGATCGATCCGCTGACCGCCGCCGCCAGCCTCGTCGGCAGCACGCCCTTCACGCTCTCCATTGCCATCGGCGGCCGCGTCGCGATGAGCTTTAACCCCACGACCGATCAGCTCCGCGTCATTTCGCGCAACGGCGCAAATTACCGAATCAATCCAAACTCCGGCACAATCCAGGCGCAGGACACCACGCTCACCTACTCGGGCGGCGTGCCGAGCCAGACTCCGGACAGCGTCGCCCTCGCCTACTCCGGCAACACGCTCTATAGCTACACCTTCAACTTCGACGAGTTCGTCACCGTCGGAAACCTCGGCGGCTCACCGCTCAGTGCGAATAGCGGGCAATGCTTCGCGCTCGGCGGCTCCGGCACCTTCCCGCTCGCCTCAAATATCGGCTTCGACATCTCCGCCGCGGGCGCGGCCTACATGACCGGAAACGCGGGTGGGATGAAGTTCTACACCGTGAACCTGG
>JBKJKL010000209.1:0-3905 GCA_046597485.1 Chthoniobacterales bacterium | reverse complement strand
GGCAGGGTGCACGTCATCGGCCTTGAGGTCGCGGTCCGGCCGGTTTTCCTCGCGCAAAAACGAGTGACCTATTGGAAGCAGGAAATTGGCTTCACGATGCTGCCGCCGCCGGATTTTCCGCGGACACGCGACGCCGACGAGCGCTGATGCGTATCCAAGTCATCGCTGCCTTCGCGCTCTTTTTCGTTGTCGCGCACTCGGAAGCGAAGAGCCCGGCCGACCTCTGGATCACTGCCACGTCAAAGAGCAACCGCGCGACCGGGACGCAGCGCGATCCGCTCGACGGATCCACGCAGGAAAAGTTCGACGCGATCATGGCAGCGGCCGAGCCAGGCACGCGCCTCCATCTCGGTCCCGGAGTTTATGTCACCCGTGGCGTCCACTTGAAGGAGGGTTGGTGGCTGAAGGGCGCCGGCAGAGAGCAGACGACGATCAAGCTGGCCGACGACGTCCTGGGCGGCGACGGAGCCACGACCGCGACCGTCCTTTCTAATTTCGACTTCCAACATTTTCTCCATCGCATTCGCATTTCCGACCTGACGGTCGACTGCAATCGCACGGCGCAGTCCGGTATCACCAAAGGTCGGCTCGGCGCACTCAATGCCCTCGTCGTCGCGGTGCGGCGCAGCCGGATCGAGCGCGTGCGCGCGGTCGGAACATGGGCCAATCCGGGCGAAGGATTTCCGTTCAGCGTGATGTCGACGGAGCGCGGCGGCGAAACGAGTCGCGCCGAGATCGAGGCCTGCGAAAACCTGGGCCCGATCGGCAACCTGACCGCGATCTCCGCCTTCGACCAGACCGGCGGGCGACTCAGCGGATTCATCCGGCACTGCCGAGTGGAGAATGGCCCCGATTGCGCCGCCTATGGCTCAGGGGGCTGGCGGGACTTTCGCGTCTCGGACAACACGGCGCGGAACGTCGGCGCGGGCGTTGTGATCGACACCCACAACTACGAAAACGTGATCATCGACCGCAACCGGTTCCTGAAGACGCAGCGCTACGGGATCGTCTTCAACGGCAGCGGCCGTTACGAAAAAATCGTCGTGCGCGCGAACTACGTGGAGATGGATACCGGCGCCGAATGGAGCTTGGTCACAAGTGAGGCGAAGGTCCGAGCGACGATCGAGGGCAATACTTTCATCCAGCGCGGGAGTGTGCGGCCGGCCCTTTGGATCGGAACGCGGACCACCGGAACGTTCCGGAACAATCGCATCCGAGAAGCCGCGCGCAGTGATCTACGCAGCGGGCATGGCCTTTCTTTCGGCGGCAATCAGCGCCTGCTGCGCCGCTAAAAAAGAGAGCGCGGAAGCTACTTGCGCGAGGCGACCAACGCCATGCTGCCGTCCGGTCGTTGCAGCTGCGGGGCCAGTTGCTGGATGAACTTCTCGAGGATCGCGACCGTCTCTGTTTCACTCCGCTGCGGCGTCACCCAGCCTTTGGTCACGATCGCCGCCACCGTTACATAGGCCCAACGTTGGTTGTAGCCGTAGAGGATCCGGTCGCGCAGATCGATCCCCGTGCGGGCCAAATGCGAAGCAGTCACGTCGTTGTAACCGACGAACCAGTAGTAGCTCAGATTCTCTACCTTGCCGCGGGTCTGGTCGGTCCGCTGCACTTCGCGTCCGCTGTGCAGTTGCGTCGCGGCAAGCTGTCCTCCGCCGACGATCGGCAAAACTCTTTTTTCGGAACCCTGCAAGTTCCACCCCTGCGCCGGGAGGCAACGCTCCGGGCGATGAATGCTGTTCGTCATGTCATCGCCCGACATAACAATCGAAACGTAGATGCTATCGCCCTCGAGATTCGTGTATGTCTTGCGCGCGAACTCGGTGTCTTTCGCGAGCACTTCGCGCTCTTTCTCCGTCACCGGCGCATCCGTCCCGATCCAGTCGCCGACATTGTTTGGCAGGGTCATGGCGATGCCCGCCGGACTGCTCTTGGTCGATTTCGGCAGGAGGAAGACGCTCCCGAACCCGACCAGGAGGACGAGCGCGACCGTGCCGAGTCGTTTAGTAATCATACTGCACGTTCTCCTTCGCCGACCTGACCCGCGCCAGCTCAGACCGCACCTTGGCCGGGCGAAGGTTGATCAATTTCCCGACGAGGAGCATGGCGCCGATCGCAAAAGGAAAAGAAAGGTAACCGGAAATGTTGTGATACGGGCCGCCCGCGATGTCCTGGCCGAAAAGTTTCGCGACCACGAAGATGGAGACGAGCCGCCCGGCATTGCCGACGATGGCGAAGACGAGCGAGGCGCAGAAGATGACCACCTTCTTCCAGAGCCGGTCCTGCGTGAGGTGGCCATAAATCGCGGAGAGCATCGCGATCGCCATGAGCGAGCGGATGCCGCTGCAGCCTTCATCGACCTCGAATTGAAAAGTCGAGGCGTGGACCGCCGTGCCGACGGTGTAGAGATTCATCCCGAGAAAATTGCAGATCGCGCTCGCGGTGTTCGTCTCGAGGAACTGCAGGCGCGCCGTGGCTTGGGTGAGGAAATTTAGCGGCACCATGAAGAAGAGGAACGCGATCGGAAAGAGAAGGATCCGCGCGACCTGCCGGCCCCAGATGTAGAGGACGATGCCGAAGAGGAGAAACGGCACCGCGGTGAGCGAAAGACGGGCCTGCAGAGTGCGCGCGCCCATCACGAAAAGAAGCAGCCCGATCCCGATGAAGAGCCAACCCCAACGTGAAGAGCTGACTGGCGCGGCCGCCAGCTTGTCCCGCGCATGCCAGACGAGAAACGCGACGATGAAGGGAATGAGCTTGGCGTGCTCGTAATTCGTTTCGGGGTTCCAAGCCTGCCAGGCCCAAATCCAGGTTGAGAGCCGTCCGTTCGAGAAAAGCGGATGGACGCCGACGAAATAAACCAGGATCGCGACAATCGAACCAACGAGTGCGCTCTGGACGGGGTCGCGTTTTATCCAGACGGAGGCGGATCGCCACCACGGCTCAGTTTTGGCGTCGCTACTCATGGAGGACGGCAAGAGTAAGGTTAAGTAAAGCGGCGCGCAATGCCCGCCGCACGCCTCGTAATTGCGCCTGCGCCGCTGCGCTGGCACTGTCGGCTGCGGCATGAAGAAAATCGATCTCCTGGGCACGCCGCTCCTCGCCACCACTTACGACGAGCTAACGAGCCAGGCGACGGAATGGGCCAGTCTCGACCGCACGGTGGCGGTCGACTTCAGCAATACTCAGATCGTCACCATGCGCCGGAACGATCCCGCTTTTCGGGAGATGACCAGGCCCGTGGATTTTTTTGTTCCCGATGGAATGCCTCTGGTCTGGTGTCTAAACGGCCGCGGTGCCGGCCTGAGCGACCGCGTCTACGGTCCCATCTTCATGCGCCATTTTCTGGATCATGCTCCGAAGGCATCGAAGCACTATCTCGTGGGTGGCTCCGTCGATTGCGGGCGGCGCCTGCGCGAGCGTTTCGCTACGGCAAATTTTGTCGGGAGCTTCCACGGCCGCTGCCGCGAAGACGGAACCCTCGACGATCCTTCGTCGGAGGAGGTCCTCGCGGACATTCAACTCTGCAATCCGGACTACATTTGGGTCGGCCTGGGCACTCCGAAACAGTACGCGTGGCTGGCCAAAAATAAGGCGCACATCCAGCGCGGTGTTTTCTTTACCGTTGGATTCGCCTTCGACGTTAACGCTGGCACCAAACGCGACGCGCCCGCTTGGATGCAGCAAGCGGGTCTTACCTGGTTGTTCCGGCTGGCCAGCGAGCCGCGGCGCCTCCTCACCCGCTACCTGCGCTACAACTCCCTCTTCCTTTATTATCTCGCTCATGATGCGCTTACGGCTCGCCGCTAAATTCCTCCTGCTCGCGCTTGCGCTTGGCACCGCCAGCGCGGAACAGCCTTCCTTTTTCAAAGGCGTAACCGTTTCGTGCCAGACATGGGGCG
>JBKJKL010000451.1:0-2530 GCA_046597485.1 Chthoniobacterales bacterium | reverse complement strand
CTCGGCGGCGAACGAGTTCTCGGTGTCGCGCGCCAGCTTGTCGTAAGCCGAAGTTAGCTTGTTCACGATCATCTGCCTGGTGGAGCCGGTTTCCTTTTCGTGCTGATTCACCTTTGCGATGAGTTGCTCGACGAAGGTGCGCTCGCTCGCGATCGCCTCCTTCTCGCTCCGAAAACGGGTGAGCAGTTTGCCGATCACGCTGCGGATCGTCTCGTAGGAGCCTTCCACCTTAACCCGCCAAACCTCGCCGCCCTCGACCGCGCTGCGCAGGTAATTCCGGAAGTCGGCAAAGCCGCTGCCGGGATTTCCCTCCCGCTCGAGGCGCGCTGAGACGACGAAGATTGCCGGATCCGGCACCTGTCGCTCGCGAGCATATTGCCGCACGTGCTCGCGATTGGTCGCGACCTCCTGCAAGCTGGCGCGGTCGGCCTGCTGGAGGACGAACACCATCTTCCGGTGCCAGTCCTGCTTGATCAGAGTGAGGAGTTCCCAGGCGGACTTAGTGTGCGGATTAACCGCCGAAAAAACGAAGACGACCAGGTCGCTCTGCGGAATGTAATTCTCCGTGATCGTCTGGTGGCTCTGCATGATCGAGTTAGTCCCGGGCGTATCGACGATCGTGACTTCGCGCAGGGCGTCCTTCGGCATCGCGAGGCGCTCCCAAGCATCGCCGAGATGCGTCAGACTCCGCTCGGGGCTGAAGACCAATTCCTGGATGCGCGTCGTGCATGGGCCGGGCGCGACCTCGCAGACCTCCTCGTGCAAGAGCGCGTTGATGAAGCTGCTCTTGCCCGCCTTCACCTCGCCGACGAAGACGAGGAGCGCGGGCGACTGCAGGTTGTTGAACCGGGCGCGGAGGATCTGCGTCCCGTCGTAATCGGCGCACCGTTCCGCGAGCCAGAGCGCGCGTTGCAGGAGCGCGCGGAGGGCTTCGTATTGCTGCTGCAGTTCGTAAGTGAGAATGCGAGGGGGCATCGTTCGATCCGGGGAAAGGGCAGCCATCCTAGAGTGCTCGCCCGACGATGTTCTAGTTCTTTCCTGTCACGGAGGCTCCCGATCGGATAAATCTTTCCGGTGCTGCGGGTCGAAGAGGAAATTGACTACCCGGAACCGTTCTCGATCGAGGACGAAAAGTTCGACGGCATCTTCCCGGCGGCAATCCGGAAACTTTCTCCGCTCTTCTGGACCCCGGTCGCGGTGGCGGTGGAAGCAGCCCGCCTGCTCGTGACGTCGCCTGGCACGCGGGTGCTCGATGTCGGCTGTGGGCCGGGGAAGTTTTGCCTCCTGGCCGCGGCGCTGACCGAGGGCGCCTTCACCGGAGTAGACCAGCGCGCGGAACTACTCACCGTGGCGCGCCATGCCGCAGCGCAGCTGGAGATCGGTGATATCCGCTTCCTCCACGCAAACATTACCGACGTGCCCTTCGGCGAATATGACGCGTTCTACGTCTTCAATCCGTTCGAAGAGAACATGCACGGGAACAAAATCGACAGCGACGTGCCGCTCTCTCCCAAGCTCTTCCGCCACTACACGCGCTACGTGGCGGATCAGCTCGGGCGTAGCCCGCGTACGGCACGCGCGTCGTGACCTACGCGGGCTACGGCGATGAGATCCCACCCTGTTATGAATGCGAGGTCTCTCTCTTCGCCGATGAGCTGAAACTCTGGACGAAGCAGCGCGATTACGATCCGGCGCAGGCGCGCGCGAGCTATCGCGGGTCGCCCTGTTGATCCTGCCCTCTGGCGGTCAAAGCACAAAAGCCGCCCCGCATGCGCGAGACGGCTTTCGGCAAAACAGAAACCAGCGCGGGCCGCTACGGGATGAACTGCCCGGAGCGCGAGCGCACGATGGTTACGTCCGCACTGTTGAGTGAGCCGTCGACGTTGAAGTCGGAGCGGAAATTTCCGGTACCCAACGCCTGCCCAGCGCGACTGCGCGTGATGGTGGCATCGCCCGAGTTGACCGCGCCGTCGCCATTCGCGTCGCCGAGGAGGATGCCGACTGGGATGTAGAGGTTGCCGACGCTGGTTCCATCGCTCACCCCGTTCAGGCCAACGACCATCCGCTGGGCGTCGCTCACATCGGAGAGGTTCACGAAAACCTTCCCGCTGCTGACCGAGAAGCTGCCGATCGTGCCGGTGCCCGACTCGACCGTGGCCGAGCCAGCGGCGACCGCCGTCCCGAAGTCGACCACGATCTGGTGCGCGTTGGACGGTCCGCCGGTGCGCGGCTCGACCCCGAGCTGACCGCTGAGCGGCAGCGCGACATCATAGTCCACACCGGCGTGCATTTTGCGCGAGGACACTGTCACCGGGATCGGGGCGCACGGGCACTGCACGTCCTGCAACTTGATCGTATCGACGCGCCAGCCTGTGGCGCCAACGCTGGAGTCGGAGCCCATGCGGAAACGAAGGCGGATGGACTGCCCCGCGACGTTCGGCCCCAGCTTCGCGACCGTGGTGATGTAGCCGCCGGAGTTTCCCGACCAAGCCTGTCGAGCGGCGAGCGGATTGCTGTAGGCGGTGCTGAT
>JBKJKL010000421.1:0-9814 GCA_046597485.1 Chthoniobacterales bacterium | reverse complement strand
CAACAACACGAGCGGCAGCGCCACGGGCACTGGCAACGTGAGTGTGAACAGCAACGGAACACTGAGCGGTTTGCCGGCAAATGGATTTGCGAGCCCCGGCACCATCTCGGGCGCGGTCACGGTCAATAACGGTGGCGCGCTTCTCGCGCGCGGCGGGTCGACCCTGACCTTCGGCAGCCTGACGCTGAACGCCCTTTCGATCAGCAATTTTCAACTCGGACCGGTCACGCCGGTGAGCGTGATCAATGTCTCGAACGTGAACGGATTCTCGATCACGGGCCCATCGTTGATCAACATCAGTAATCTCGGCGGCCTCGCGGCGGGCGTCTATCACCTCTTCGACTACAACGGCACCGCCCTGACCGACATCATCAACCTGCAACTTGGCAGTACACCCGGCAGCAGTTTGTTCTATTCCCTTTCGAACAACCAGACGAACACCTCAGTCGATCTCGTCATCTCCAATGTCGAGAACCAGTGGGCGAACGATGCTTCGGGTAACTGGAGCGTTCCCAGTAACTGGACGAATAACATTCCGCCGAACGCGGTGGGAGCACAGGCCAACTTCCTTGGTCTGATTAATCAGGCCCGCACCGCCACCGTCGACGGCGCCTACACCGTCGGCACGATGACGTTCAACAATCTGAACGCCTATACGGTCGCTTCGGATGGAGTCGCCGGACACGGGCTCACCTTCAACAACGGCGGCACCGCCTTCATCAACGTCATGTCCGGCAGCCACACCATTACAGCTCCGATCACGCTCACGGATAGCCTGCAAATCTTTGCGGCGTCGACGGCTGGCCTGACATTGAATGCAGCGATCAGCGAAAGCGTTGCGGGACGGACGGTCACGCTGCTCGGGCCGGGCTCGTTCACTTTCGGCGGCAGCCTGGCCAACAGCTTCACCGGCCTGACGACGATCGACCAGGGCACGTTGAACCTGAATAAGACGCCGGGCGCGAATGCGATCGGTGCCGGTGGATTGCAGATTAATATCGGCGCGACCGCGAACCTGCTGGCGGCGCATCAGATTCTCGACACCGCCAGCGTGGTGGTCGGCGGCACCTTTAACCTCGGCGCGAATAACGAGACGATCGGCGCGATCTCGGGCGGCGGCGGCGTGATCACGGCAGCGGGCGGAACGCTTACGATCGGCAGCACGAACAATCTCAGCTCGCAGTTCGACGGTGTGATCAGCGGGACAGGGAGCATCACCAAGGAGGGCGGCGGGACGCTCACGCTGACAAATGCGAACACCTTCGGCGGCGCGGGACAGACGGTGGGACTGAACGCCGGAAGATTACTGTGGGGCGCGGATAACAATCTCGGCGCGCTCGCCAACAGCATCACCTTTAATGGCGGCACCCTGGTCTTCGGGGGCAGCTTCGCGACCAGTCGCTCGCTCCTCTTAAATGGGATCGCGACGATCGACACAAACAATAATGCTGCGACCGCGAGCGGCGTGATCAGCGGCACCGGAACGCTCGCGAAGATCGGCACGGGCACGTTCACGCTCACCGGAACGAACAGCTACTCCGGCGGAACGTCGATCGCGGGCGGCAACGCCAGCGTGCTCAGCATCTCGAGCGCGGCGAACCTCGGGAGCGGCAACTTAACGATCAGTGGCGGCTCCATGCTCGCCACCTCGGCCACCTTCAACCTGCCCAACATCATCACGCTCGGCGCGGCTGGCGGAAACGCCCAACTCGACGGCAAACAGGTTTCAGGAATCATCAACGTCGCGGCCGGCACGACGCTGACGCAGACCGCCGCGGGCCTGATCAGTGGTGGCCGTTTGATGAAAGACGGACTTGGCACCCTCGAGCTCTTCGGCTCCAACACTTACGCAAACGGCACCTACGTCCACAACGGCACCGTCGTGGTTTCGAACGCGAACTCGCTCGGCGCTTTGACCACGCTGGCTGATCCATTGACGGCTGGCCTGACGATCGACAACGGCGCGACGCTCCGTTTCAGCGCCGGCTTCTCCAGCTATCCGGGCCGCGGAATTTCCATCGGGACGGGCGGCGCGGTGATTGATGACGGCGCGGCTGTAACGCAGTTCTTGAACGGTCCAATCGCAAACGTCAGCGGCCAGGGCGGCGGACTGACGAAGAGCGGAGTAGGAACAATTGGCCTAGGTGGAACGAACGCCTTCGCCGGCAACGTGAACGTGAACGGCGGCGTGCTCAGCATCAGCCGCGATGGCAATCTCGGCGTGGCAGCAAACCAGGTTTTCATCGGCAACGGGGCTTCCCTTCGAATCGAAGACGGACTGAACAACTACGGAGCGACCCCGGGGACTCCGGTGCTGGCAACATTTGCGAGCAGCCGCCAAATTAATCTGACCGGCGGGAACGGCACGATCGAAGTGAAAAATTTCGCCGACACGAACACGAGCTTCGGTATCGGTGGCGCAACTGCGCGACCGGCCTCGCACCTGAATACTTTTACTCTCGATGGTTTGCTGACCGGCGCGGGCACGCTCGTGAAAGACGGCGACGGCAAGCTGGTCCTGACGAATCTGTCGAACAACTACACCGGCGGCACGATCATCAATGGCGGCACGCTAAGCATCAACAATCCGTCCGAGCTCGGCCTCGATATCAGCAGTCTCGCGATTAATAACGACTCCGTCTTTCAAGCCACCGGCAGTTTCAGCAGCGCACGCGTCGTCACCCTTGGCGGCACCGGCGGACCCGGGGGAGTCGGCGGTGGCACGTTCGATGTGCTCAATGGAATTATGGAGACGCAGAACGGCGTCGTGCAGGGGAGCGGCACACTTTCCAAAACCGGCCTCGGCACTCTCTTCCTGAGCGCGGCGAACACCTATGGCGGCGGGACGGTCATCAACGGCGGCACGGTGCAGATCAATTCCGACGCGAGTCTCGGCGCCGCGCCCGCGAGCGTGAGCATGGGAACCGCAACGCTCCAGGTTCTAAACGATGTCGCGACCACGCGCGCGTTCACCTTGTCGGGCGGGACGAGCACGATCCAGGTCGACGGCAACGCCACCTATGGGACAACGAATACCTTCAGCGGCACTGGTGCGCTCACGAAGACCGGCACCGGCACGCTGAACCTGCTCGCCGCGAATACCTACACGGGCGCGACCACGATCAGCAGCGGCACGCTCGGCGTGAACAGTGCGACGAGTCTCGGCAGTGGCAACGCGGCGCTCACGATCGCTGCGGGCACGCTGGATGTGATGTCCACTTTCACTTCGAGCCGCGCGATCGTCCTGACCGATAGCGCGAGCACCTTGCAGGTCGATGCCGGGCAGAGCTTCACCAATAACGGCGCGCTCAGCGGCTCAGGCGGTCTGACCAAAACAGGAGCCGGCTCGGCTACACTGACGGGAACGGGAACGTTCACCGGCGCTACGCGGATCATGGCGGGATCAGTCACCGCGGCCGGGACCTCCGGAGCTGCGCTCGGGAGCACCAGCGGGGTCAGCGTTGAATCTGGCGCGAGTCTCTCGTTAGGCGCGAACGATCAGATCAACAATGCGGCCTCGATCACGCTCGCGGGCGGAACGTTGTTCAAAGGCAACTTCAGTGAAGGCAGCGCGAGCACGATCGGAATGGGAGACCTCAATCTGACCGCGAATTCGACGATCGATTTCGGCACCGGCATCGTCGGCACCCTGGCGTTCGCGATCTTCAATCCGGGATCGAATTTCCTCATGGTCACGAATTGGACCGGCACGGCGAACACCGTCGGCAATGCGTCAACCGATCGCCTGATCTTCAACACCGACCCGACCGCAAACCTGCTGCAGTTTATGTTCAGCGGCTACGATGGCGCGGCCGCGTTCAATCTCGGCAATGGCTTGTTCGAAGTGACGCCGCTTACTCCGGTGCCGGAGATCAATCCCGCGCTGGTCGCCTCATTGCTCTGCGCGTTTGCCGGCGTTGCGCTTCACCGCAGAGCGGTCCGGTCACGCGCGAAGAAAGACTAGCAGCGCAGCGGCGCGGCTGGTGTTTGCGGTCGAGCGACGTAAAAGTCGTCCGATGCCGATCCTGAACGTCGCTGTTCCAGCCGCGCTCTGGCTCTGGCTTGCCTGGCATCTGCACTTCGAGTGGAGCCTGAACGCGCAATACAACTACGGCTGGGCCGTTCCGTTCCTAGGGCTCTTTCTCTTTTACCTCCGCTGGCAACAACGTCCGGCCGCGGAACGTCCTTCGTTTGGCAGCGGCAGCGTGCTGATTCGTTGCGCGATCCTGGCGGTTCTTTTTCCGGTTCGCGTGGTCGAAGAAGCGAACCCGGATTGGCGTTTGCTCGGATGGGGGCTGGCGCTGCTCGTCGCCGCATACTCGCTCGCGACGATCTACGAACTCGGCGGCCGAAAATGGCTATCCTACTTCGCGTTTCCCATCTGCTTCCCGTTCGTCGCCGTGCCGTGGCCGGTGCAGATGGAGAACTCCATCGTGCAGGCGATGACCGGCGCGGTCGCGTATTGCGCGGTCGAATTCGCGGGCTGGGTTGGGATCGGTGCTTACCGGCTCGGAAATGTCATCCAGCTGGGCAACGGCTTCGTCGGCGTCGATGAAGCATGCAGCGGAGTGAAGACCTTTCAGGCCGCGATCATGGTCACGCTTTTTCTCGGCGAAGTTCTGCAACTGCCGCGAGCGCGACGCGGGCTGCTTCTTCTTTGCGGCTGCCTCTGGGTTTTCGCCTGCAATGTGTTCCGGGCCACGGTCCTGGTCATGATCGCGGCGCGCAGCGGGATACCCACGATGCAGCGCTGGCATGATCCGATCGGAATCGCAGTTTTGATTCTCGGAATGGGCGGCTTGGCCGGGGCGGCGCTGTTCTTACAAGCGCGTGTCACGAAAACTAGCGCGCCGCGCGAGAGATCAATTCTGCGGTCGCCGGCGCTTGCTGGAAGTGTTGCGGGACTCATGTGGCTTGGTCTCCTCTTCCTCGCGACCGAGTGGTGGTATCGCGCGCACGAAGGCGCGTTGGTCGCGCGGCCGCCGTGGAGCGCGACCTGGCCGGATGAGGCACGGCCGGTTCCGATCGCGGAAGCAACGTCCACGATCCTGCGCTTCAACAACGCGAGCAGCGCGTCCTGGCGAACGGCCGATGCCGCCTGGTGGGGGTTCTTCTCGCGCTGGCAGCCCGGTCGCGCCGCGCGCGGGCTGGTGCGAAGTCATTCCCCGGAGATTTGTCTGCCCGCGATCGGGCGCACTTTTATGGGCGAGAGACAGGCGGCGGAGTTTAGCGAAGGCGAATTGCACCTCCGTTTTCGCGTCTATGAGTTCGTGCAGGAAAGTCGGCCACTCTTCGTCTTCGTTTGCATTGAAGAAGACAAGCACGCGTCGAATAGCGACGACGCACCGGCCACGACATGGAGTGCTCGTGGTCGCATCGCGGCGGCGCTGCACGGGCAGCGAAATCTCGGCCAGCGAATGCTGGAGCTGGCCGTGCTAGGTGCGCGGGACGCGAGCGAGGCGCGGGCCAGTCTTAGCGCGACAGCGCACGAGGTGATCCGACCTACGGACTAACGACCGGGATCACTGGCAGCGTCGGGACTTCCGGGAGCGTGGGCACGTTCGACGTAGTCAGGTTCGCGGCGAAAGCTTGCGGGAGCGCGGCGAAGTTCAGCATAGCAAGCGGGACAGTGCCGAAGGCGTTGATCTCGGCTACCTCAAACGGCTCGTTGTCGCCGTCGCCCTCCGGAGTCCAACGGAGCGCCACATAGCGCGCACCCTGCGGATCGAAGTCGAGCGCAGCTTTGCCGCTGCGTTTCGTGTCGGTGATGGAAGCGATCAGTTTGCCCTTGCTCAGGTCGGCAGGATCGTCCTGTAGCTCGTTCAAGAGGAAGACGTCGAGGCGACCCGAGCGCATCGTGTAAAGGGCGCTCACGCGGTGGAGCTGCTCACTTGCCGCCAGCTCGACGATGGCGAGCGGGTGTCGGTCACTCGCGGCGAAGGGGAAAGCGGTCATGGTGTCGTCATCGATCATGCGCCGCGCCGCGCCAGTGATGCCGGAACTGACATAGACGACCGTGGCCCGGGCGTAAGAGTTGGCGAAATTGAAGTTGAGCGAGTCCTCGATCGTGTCGCGCGAGGTCTTGTTCGTCACCATCATCATGGCGTCAGCGGTCTGGCGGCCGCCGATACCGTCGCGAATCACGTGCACATTCCGCCGGGAGAAAGACTCCAGCCCCTGCTCCCCGTAGAGGCCGAGCGCGGCGATGCGGCCGCCTTTTTGCACGTTGAACTCGAGCTTCACATAGCGCGCCTCGACCCCGAGGAGCGAGAGATTGAAGAGGCGCTTGTGCGAGAAAGCGACGCGGCCGTCGACCGGGATCCACTTCTCGCTCGCCGCGGCCAGCTGGTAATTCGAGACGGCGATTTTCAACTCGCCGGCGGCGGCAGCGTTCTCATTCACGAAAGTGAAACGGTCGAGCGTGGCAGTCGTCGGAAGCTTGATTACGAAAGTGTTGCGGCCTTCCTGAAGCGGATAGCTGAGCGTGTCGTCATCCATGATCAGGGCGGTCACGCCGTCACCTGAATCACCGGATTTCAAGGCGCCGGTAATGCGGCCTTCCGCGTCCACCGCAATGATCTGCGCGCCGCAATTCATCCGGGCGAGATTCTTCGCATCGTTGCTTTCGCTGACGTTGGCGGTGGCGGCGACGAGATGCGTGGTGAGCGCAGCGCCCGCCAGGAGAAGAAGAGAGCGCCGCAGCAGGGCAAGAAGGAGAAGCGGTTTCATATCGTTCTCCCTGTAAAAGCTTAGAGCTTGCCAGTGCGGAAAAATTTTCTGGGCGCACCCGTTCGCAGCCAGGTCAATCGGCCTCGATCCGCGAGGGCGCTCGCCTCAATTGTGCTTGCTGCCCCTGGGAGGCCCGATTAAAAAGAGGCCATCGAATCCCGTATTTACGTAATATTTCGCCAGAGAGCAAAAATAGCCGGTTCGAAGGGACAAAACGGAACAAAAACGTGGTGCGTGATATTCCGGGGAGCCGCTGGTACCGCTCCTGCTAATTCCAAGCACTACTTCGCCTGACTTTATGATCAGTAAATTTAAGACCGACTACTGCAGCTTTTCCGCGCGACGGATCGGCTGGGCACTCCTCTTATCGGTAGTCTTCGCGGCTTCGGGTTTGCGGGCGCAAGATGCGATCCGGCCATCGCTGGCCGGCGAAGCTTCGGCCGAAGCCCGGCGCCAGTCCGTCGAGCAGATCCCCTATAATTTATTGGTCGGTCCGATGCGTTTGCGCGTCAGCGCGACCGCCGGTGTCGAGTACAACGACAACATCAACATCGCGGAGGTGAACACGCAGGACGATTTCATCTTCCGTCCGCAGGTGAACCTCAACCTGCTCTGGCCGGTCACGCAGCTGAACACGCTGCGTTTCGACATCGGCCTCGGCTACGCCTTCTACGCGAATCACTCCGAGCACAACACGAACTCCGTCCTGCTCACTCCGGGCTCCGCGCTCTCCTTCGACATCTTCGTGAGCGACTTCCGGATCAACTTCCACGATCGCTTCTCGCTCGAGCAGGATCCGATCGGCGAGGCGCAGCTCAGCGGAGTGGTTGATTACGGCCGCTTCCAGAACACGGCCGGCGTCTCGGTCCTGTGGGACTTAAACAAGGCGGTCCTGACCGTGGGCTACGACCACTACAACTTCATCGCGACGAACAGCGACTTCGACTATCTCGATCGCAGCTCCAATGCCTTGAGCGGTTCGCTTAGCTTCGCCGCCACCTCGACTACCGGCGTCGGGATCGAGACGAGCTACGTCTTCACCGATTACGACCGCAGCGTCTTGAACGACAACAACGCCTTTAGCGCCGGCGCCTTCGTCGAGACACAGTTGACCAACTACATGAAGCTGCGCGTCGCCGGCGGCTACCAGATGCTCGACTTCGACAGCAGCACGGTGCTCCTCGGGCCGTTCCCGCCGGATGGTCGCTTCGTCGCCTACACCGACCACCGCGAGCTGCAGGATTACTACATCAACGCCCTCCTTTCGCATCGCGTGAACTCCGCGCTCACCCAGCGCCTCTCCGTTGGGCATGAAGCTCAGCTCGGCGTGAACTCGAACTACATCCAGCTTAACTACATCCGCCACACCGCGACCTGGAACATCATCAACCGCACGCTCCTCAGCACGGAGCTCTTCTACGAGGACGCGCAAGATTCCGGCGGCTTTGTCGACGAGCATCTGCACCGCTACGGCGGCGCGATTGCTCTCGGCTATCAGCTCACCCGGCACGTTACCCTCGGCGCTCGTTATCAGTACACGAAAAAAGACTCTAACGTCCCACTGCGCGACTACAGCCAGAACCGGGTCTCGATCGACGGCACCTACAGTTTCTAGGCAGGGCAATATGAAGGTCTTTGGATTCACTTTCTTACTCGCAATGTCTCTTGGCGCGGCTTCGGCCGTGGCGCAGGAGAGTGTGTCTTCACCTTCGCAAGCCCCCCTGCGCGCCACTGCGCCGGAACCGGCGAGCACCGGCACGGTCATGCGGACGAATTCGATGAACGTCCTCGACGATCGCACCCGTTTGGGCGCGAACGACTTTGTCAGCTTCCGCGTGGTCGAGGATCGCGATAACGAATCACAACGCCTGCGCGTGAACGACAACGGGCAGCTCGAAGTGCCTTACATCGGGCTTGTCCCGGCGGCTGGCCGCACCTCGAAGGAGCTCGCCTTTAACATCAAGTCGGCCCTCGAGAAGGAATACTACTATCACGCGACGGTCATCATCGCGGTTGATCATGTCAGCGAGAAATCGCGCGGCCGCGTTTACGTTATGGGCTCGGTCAAGGGTCCCGGCCCGCAGGAGATCCCACCGGATGAAGAATACACCGTGAGCAAGGCAGTCAGCCGGGCCGGTGGCTTCAGCGACTTTGCTAACAAACGCAAAGTGAAACTAACCCGTAAGAACGGCCAGGAAATGGTCGTCGACCTGAAGCGCATCATTGAAGACGGCAAGACCGATGAGGACGTCGTCCTCCAGCCGGATGATCGCATCTTCATCCCGCAGCGCTTGATCAACATGTAAGTATGCAAGCTCAGGCCAACGATCGTCCTACTGCCGCTTCCTGGAGCACTTCGTTCCTGACGCGCCTTCACCGCTACCGCTCGATTCTCCTGCGCCGCTGGTGGATTCCGCTCCTCACCATTTGCATCGGCGTTTTCGTCCAGGCCTGGCTTATCTACCAGACCCCGCCCTCCTTTCTTTCCACGAGTAAGATGCTGCTCGCAGGCAAGCTGAACATCGCGCAGAACGCGGTCTACAGCGAAGATAGCGTGAACTTCTACGGCACCCAGGTGCAACTCATGCAGAGCTCGGAAGTGCGCCGGAGCGCGGAGGCGCTCGTGCGCTCCCTCCACCCGGAAATGCAGCCTGTACCGGTCGAGATCACCGTCACGCAAAAACCGCGCACCTCGATCTTTGACCTGCAGGCTATCGGCGGCACTTCCGACTTCACCCAGGCCTACCTGAATGCGGTCATGCAGAAGTATCTCGACTTCAAAAAAGGGATGCGGGAGGACCAAGGTCACAACGTCACCACTGCGATCACCGAGCAGCTGATTCAGGTCGAGAAAGACCTGCGCAACGCGGAAGACGAGATGCTCGACTTCCAAAAACAGAATAACATTGGCTTCATCCAGGAAGAGGGGAACAGCGCCGCCGCCTACCTCGTTCGCCTTAATCAGCAATACGCGCAGCTCAAAACCGAATACGAGTTACTTGAGAAGCTCGACCTCGACCAGAACCTCGATCGCGCTCCTTCCTCAAACCAGCAACAGCAGGAGTCTGGTTCTGGCGAAAAGTCG
>JBKJKL010000324.1:0-3091 GCA_046597485.1 Chthoniobacterales bacterium | reverse complement strand
ATCTCGCCGCTGCGATAAGTCTTCGCCACGTCGAGCAACTGCACGACCGCGGCATCGTTCCCGTTCAAGGCGGTCACAGGCTAAAAACCTCGCCGCGCGCCGCCGCCAAACGGGTTCGCGCTTGGCTGCGCCGGGTTGGCGTTTGCGCCGAGCAGCGCGGTGACGACGCGGTCGTTTTCGTTCAAGCCCTCGAGCACTTCCGTGGCGACTCCGTCACTGATGCCTGTCTTGATCTGGACTGGCTCCGGCTTCTCGCCCGCAAGACGGTAAACCGTCCGCTCCGGCCGACGGTCACGTGAGGCAACGCCCGGGCGAACCGCACGCTCGCCACCTCCTTCGCGCCGCGGTCCGCCGGGTCCACGGGGAGAGGCGTTCGCCGCCTCCGGTGGACGATAACGCAGCGCCGCATTGGCAATCTTCAAGGCTTCGTCCTGGTGCGCGATGATGATCGAGACGTTCGCCGTCATCCCCGGTTTGAGCTTCAACTCTGGATTGCTCACACCGATAACGGTGTCGTAGGTGACGACGTTCTGGACGGTAATGGGCGCGTTGCGGACCTGCGTAACGCGGCCGCGGAAAGTCTGGTTCGGAAAAGCGTCGACGGTGAAGTCGACGTCCTGGTCGATCGCGACCGCGCCGACATCAGCCTCGGCGACGTTGGCGTCGATCTGCATCTTCGTCAGGTCATTCGCGATCGTGAAGAGAATCGGCGCCTGCAGACTCGCGGCCACGGTTTGGCCGACATCAACGTTGCGCGAGATGACCGTGCCGTCGATCGGCGAGGTAATCCGGCAGCGCTCGAGGTCGGTCTTCGCCTTGGCGAGCGCGCCCTGCTTGATCTTCACCGTCGCCTCGGCCTGGTGCAGGCTCGCGGTCGATTGATCGACGTCAGCCTGCGCGGAGTTCTGCTTCGCAAAAAGCGCCTGCGTGCGATTGGCGTTCAAGCGCGCGAGCTCGAGCTGCGCTTCCGCATTCGCGAGGTCGCCTTCCGCCTGCATCACGGTGGCTTGGAAGGTCGCAGGATCGATCTGCGCGATGACCTCGCCGGCATTCACGTTGGAATTAAAATCGGCCGCGAGCTTCTGGATGATCCCGGAGACCTGGCTGCCGACTTGCACATTCACGACCGGATTCAGCGTCCCAGTGGCGGTCACGGCCTGCGTGATCGGCCCACGCGTGACGGTGACCGTCTGAAATCCGGCCACGCCGGAACGTCCCTGGCGCAGGTAGACGACGAGGCCGATGATCAGCGCCGCGGCGAGCGCGAGAGGGAGCATTCCGCGCTTCATCTTTTTCTCCGCTCGCGGATCGATCTCATAGTGTTAAGACAGCCGGAACGCATGCGCCGTTACATCGAAATTTATTCGATCATGCTCCGGAACTCGCTCATCCGGGAGATGAGCTTCAAGGCGAACTTTGTCCTCTGGATGGTGGTGGAGGTTCTCTGGTTTGTCGGCCAGATCTTTTTCTTCGGCATCATCTTCGGCCAGGTCGACCGGATCGGCGACTGGTCGAAGTGGGAAGTCGTCCTGCTCCTCGGCACGCATCAGGCAATCGCGCAGCTCTTCCAGGCGTTCTTTTTCGTGAACATCTCGAATATTCCCGAGCTGGTCCGAACCGGGAAACTCGATTCGCTTCTGCTGCTGCCGATCGACAGTCAGTTCGCGGTTTCGACGAAGCAGTTCGGGCTTGATAGCGTGATCAACGCGCTCCTCGGCCTGGCCGTAGTCATAGTCTCGTTAGTCCAGCTGCACATCGTCCCGGGCGCGCTCGTCATCGTGCTTTATCTCGTCGCGATCGGCTTCGGGATCGCGATTCATTACTCAATCATGCTCGCGCTGGCCGCGATCAGTTTCTGGATCGTGCGCGCGCAGGGACTGGTCTATGGCTACTTCAACTTCCTCCAGATCGCGCGCTATCCGGATGCCATCTTCCCACGGCTCTTTCGCTTTGCGTTCTCGTGGATCGTACCGGTGATCATCGTGGCCAATATTCCCGCGCGGCTGCTCGTGAAGCCGCTCGCCCAGCCGGCCTGGCTGATGTTGCACCTCAGCATCGCCGGGAGCGGCGCCTTCCTCGTCTCACGCCTTTTCTGGCGATTCGCGCTTCGGCGTTATTCGAGCGCAAGTTCCTGAGTTTGCGCAGCTAACGGGCCCTGCGACTTCGCCCGTTTCCTGAGGGGAAAACTCTCCTTGCGCGGATGGGCAAACGGTCTTAATTACCCGCTCCCGAGGCCGGAAACACGGCCCTTTCTCTCTATTTTATGCCCAGTTCGAAGAAGACGAAGGCTTCCTCCGCGCCCGTGAAAAAGACGGCGGCGAAGAAGGCCTCTACCCCCAAGCCAGCAGCCAAGAAGACACCTGCGGTGAAGAAGGCGGCTCCTCAGAAAGCACCGGCCAAGAAGGCCGCGGCGAAGCGTGTGGTTGCGTCGAAAAATGGCGGGCGGGTGCTGACTACGACCGAAGCGATTCTCGGGACCAACCACAAGCAGCCGAAGCTGGATCCATTTATCCGGCAGCAGCGCGACAAGCTTCTTCAACTCCGCGACGCGATGGTTGATTCCATGGCCGGCGTGGCGCAGGACACCCTGCGTTCCCGGGCGGAAGGCAGCGAAGCCTCTGCCTTCGGCATGCACCAAGCGGACGCGGGGAGCGACGCCTACGATCGCGACTTTGCCCTCAGCCTCCTCTCGCAGGAGCAGGATGCCCTTTACGAAATCGACCAGGCGCTGAAGCGGATCGACCTCGGCACCTACGGCGTCTGTGAAATGTCGAACAAGCCGATTTCGCACGCGCGACTCGAGGCGATCCCGTTCGCGCGCTTCACTGTCGAGTGCCAGTCGCAGCTCGAGAAACAGAACAAAGCTTCGCGTGTCCGGCAGTCCGTCACCTCCCTCTTTGGGTTGACGGATGACGATGGGAACGAGACAGAGGAAGAAGAGCCGAAGGCCGATCGCGACGACAGCAAGGAATAGTTATGGCGCAGGAAATCATCACTTTGGAATGCACGGAGGCGAAGGCCCTCGGCATGCCCGTTTCTCGTTACATGAGCACTCGGAACAAAAAGAGTCCGCGCACGCCGAACCGACTCG
>JBKJKL010000311.1:0-8944 GCA_046597485.1 Chthoniobacterales bacterium | reverse complement strand
GTTTATAAACATTCGATAACTCATCTCCGCCTCCTCGCCCTCGTGGTCGATCGTGATCTTGGTTGTCGTGGCGCCCTCTTTCGCATCTTCGATGCTCACCCTGCCCGGCACGATGCTTAGCTTCCCGGCGTCGCGCAGCGCGAGCAGCACGCGCGCGGAGGGCAACGGCAGCGCGGCGATCACGTTCATCAAAAACGGCAGGAACTTCGAGTGCAGCGTGAGGTGATCCTCAGCCGGCATCATCTCCGCGTAGAAGTTCAGGGTGTACATGAGGTCGTCGAGCGCTTCCTTCCAATGGATGGGCCGGTCGTGATTCACCGATTCCTCGGCCTCCTTCATCTCCCATCGCATCCCCTCGAAGGCGTCGGAGTACTCGTGTGTCTCCGTCATTTTCTCGGCGAAGTCCACGATGCCGAAGTGGGGATCTTCCAGCGGAGCCGCCAAGTCCGGCGTGCCATCTTTCTCAAAGGCTTCGATGAAAACCGGGCGGCAGACCCGATCGAAATAAGTCTCCAGGCGCAGAAAGCCCTCAGCATCTCGCATCGCTAAAAGGTCCTTCTCGCTCACGTAGCGTTCGATCGCCCTCAGCGGTCGGGCCTGGCCGTATTGCAAGTGCGGCAGCAGTCCATCCGCAGCGTGCATGACCAAGCGGAAATCCTCGGTGCCCGGGTTTGGATGATAGATCAAACGGGAGCCTTCCCTAACGAACTTGCCGTGCCGATAAGCGAGGGAAGAGACGACATCGAATGCGCTTAGCGATGCGCCCAGCGTTCCGATCGGGAAATTGAAAACCTGGCCCTCAGCCGGCAGCAGCTTCGAGATCGGCCATGGCGAAATGTAGTAACCGCGCTGCGGTTCATCGTCTTCCGGCCAGTGGTGACCGGTCGCTATCACCACCTGATCAAAAGTGAATCTTGCCCCCGAATCTTCGAACAGCGTCAGCTGCTTCTCCTCCTCCCTCACGTCCACGATCTTGGTGTGAGCGTGTTCTCGCACCGCGATGCCCGCCGCCGCCAGCCCCGCCATAATCGCATGATACTGCGCATGCAGATATTCCCCGAGTGCGAGGCGCGAATAGACCTCGCTCTCGCTGATCTCTCCCGGGTCGATGCCTAACTCTTGCAACCGTTCCGGATTTAAACCGCGCAGCCATTCCGCCAGCGAGATCGCCATCGCGGGCAGCTCTTCCGACGAGATGTTCGACATGTTCCAACGCTCCGTTGTCTCGGGGTTATAAGGCATGCCCATCCCAGTGGTGCGCCGCTTTTCGAAGACCTCGATCGATGAAAGGCTCTCACGCAGAATGTCTGCGTGATCGAGCAGATTTTTGAGCAGGTAGATGCAGGAGGGGCCGCTACCGATGATGGCGAGAGTTTGGCGGGAGTTCATGAAAAGTGGTGCAGATAGATGTATTTCGATTCCCAGACGCTTTTAGACGGACCCATTCGCGTGTCGGCCGTAAGTTGATCTTGATGAGCGCCGTTTTGCCCCCGCCAATCAAGGCCGCGACCGAGCACGCCGAGCCCCCGGAGTGGACAGCAGAATTGCGCCACATCTCCACCTCCGCGGGCCACAGTTACTGGGGTCGGCAAGGAGAAGGCCGCATGCAGCACGGCATTCAATCGCTCGCGGAGGTAGAGTGCGTCGCAGGCACGGGTCTGCGCGGTGATCGCTATTTCAACCTGCGTCCTGATGCGAGAGGCCAGGTGACATTTATCGAAGCAGCCGTGGTCGCGGAAGTCCGGCAACTCTTTGATCTTCCCAGGCTTCCCGCCTCCGTCTTCCGTCGAAACTTGGTCGTCGCCGGTGCCTGTCCTGGTCAGTGGATAGGACGACGTTTCCGTTTTCAAGGCGTGGTCTTCGAAGGCGCCCAGGAATGCTTTCCCTGCGTCTGGATGGATCGCACCGTGGCACGGGGCACTATGGCTTATCTCAAGGAAAATTTACGCGGCGGTCTTCGGGCGAAGATTGTGACCAGCGGCGTCCTGCGCGTCGGCTAAGTGTCCGGACGAAACGAGCGGGAAACGCCGGGCTCCAAGTAAAGACGAAGATGCCTCGCGAGGATGCTCATTACTTCGTGGTCAAGGGCCGGCGGTGGCGCAAGACCGATCCAGATATCCCAGAAAAGCTGCGCGCCGGGTTAGTGAAGGAACTAATGGCCGCACGACGAGTGCAAGACCGGGCCCGAGTGCAAGATGCCAAAGTTGCTCTCGGTGAACGCGGCGAAAAATGGTGGGAAGAAGTTTCCGACAAGGCTTACGGCGAACGTTTGCTGGCTGCCATCCGAGCCCTCTTGCGCGCCCGGCCATCGAGCTCTTCGATCTGCCCGTCGGACGCGGCCCGTATCGCCGGCGGTCGACACTGGCGCGCCCTCTTGCCCCAAGCGCGGGAAGTCGCGCGCACCGCGGCTCGCGCTGGTGAAATCGTCGTTACTCAGCGTGCCAAGAAGCTCGATCCGAATGCCAACTGGCGCGGCCCGGTGCGCCTTCGTTTTTTACAGCCGAGTTAAGCGACAGTGGCTGCTTAAACATTCGCAAAACGAATTATAGCCTCGGCTGGGAAACCGGCCTTGTACGCCCCAGCCCCCTATCGGCGAAGATAACGAAGCAGCGCATCGAACTTCGTCCGGCGGCTGCCGGAAAAGACTTCTCGCCCGCGCCGATCTCGTGTGTCGTGTGCCAATGAAATTTCGTCTTCCGAAATCGGTTACGGTGACGATGTGCCTGGCGCTCGCGACACTTCTTTCCAAGGCCTTCGCGGTTCCTCTCGAGACACCAATCGATCCCAGGATTGCTCGGGTCATTAAAGAGACGAAGGCGATCGACAATCACGCCCATCCGATGCGCGCAACGGCCGAGGGCGAAGACGACACCGACTGGGATCAACTCCCGTCGGATGTGGAAGCGTTCGCGCCACCGGTGCGGCTGCGGCCGGACAACCCGGAGCGGCTGGCGGCTTGGCACGCGTTGTTCGGCTACAAATACAACGACATGGCGGAGCCGCACGTCGCGGAAATGGCAGCGACGCGCAATCAGCTCCGTGCCGCCAAGGGTGACGCGTATCCTGCTTGGGTCCTCGACCAGATCGGCACGGAAACGATGCTGGCCAATCGCGCCGCGATGGGCCGCGGCCTGACGCCGCCGCGGTTTCGTTGGGTCAGCTTTGTCGATGCGCTGGCCTTTCCTCTTGAGAACAGCGGTGCGGCAAGTTTTTCACCTGATCGCAAGATCTACTTCAGCGATGTCGCGCACCTGCAGCAGCGTTACCTGGCCGCGCGCAAAATCGAAAAACTACCCGCGACCTTGGACGAATATCTGCGCGTGCTCGTCACGCCAACGCTCGAGGAACAGAAAGCAAACGGCGCGGTCGCGATCAAGTTTGA
This sequence comes from Chthoniobacterales bacterium, assembly GCA_046597485.1. Classification (GTDB taxonomy): domain Bacteria; phylum Verrucomicrobiota; class Verrucomicrobiia; order Chthoniobacterales; family UBA10450; genus JACCTI01. The sequence continues at coordinate 5,562 of JBKJKL010000311.1, read as the reverse complement.
GGCGGCCTACCTTCGGTCACTCGAGTTCGGCAAGCCACCAAGGGAAGAGGCGGCCGCGGTCTATGCTCATTACGCGCTCGGCGGCACCCCCACACCTAACGAATACAAGACACTGCAGGATTATCTCTACCGCTTTCTCGCCGCCGAAGCCGGCCGCTTAAAGCTGCCCGTGCACATCCATGTCGGTGCAGGAGTAGGAGGTTCGTTTGATCAAGAACATGCAAACCCGGTCTTGCTCAGTTCACTCTTCAACGATCCGGAACTAAGCCAGACTAAGTTCGTCATGCTGCACGCCGCCTGGCCTTACGGCGACGTCGTCGCTTCGCTCCTGACCAAGCCGAATGTCTATGCCGATTTTTCCGCCATGACCTTCCTCCTCTACCCGCCAAAGTTAGCCGCCTCCTTGCGCACCTGGCTGGAGTTCCAACCGGAGAAAGTGCTTTTCGGGACCGATGCGTTTCCGCTCGGGCCGGCTGGTTGGGAAGACCTGGCTTGGATCACGGCCGACACCGCCCGTAAGTCACTCGGACTCGCGCTCACCGGCATGTTGCGCGACGGCACCGTCACGCCCGCTCGCGCCGAAGAACTCGCCCGAGCCGTCCTCCGCGGAAATGCCGCGAAGCTTTACGGTTTCCATCAGTAAGCACCGCGAGCGGAGCGACGCGCCGCTTCTTCGCCGGCACGGCTAGTGTGTTCTTTGCCAGTCGGAAAGGAACGAATTCAAGCGCCAAGAAACCAAAAATCCGAACCCTTCTATCTGCCCGTCGGACGCAGCCGTATCGCCGGCGGTCGACACTGACGCGCCCTTCTTGCTCACGCTCTCATTGCTACGGGGACGGAGCGCGGCATTAAGGGTGGAATAACTCTCGAAGGCGAGCATCTTACCGATGGTAAGTTGATAGCGTTTCATAAACTCAACCCAATCACACATCATGAAATCAAAAATCGTAATCATCCTGATCGCGGCCGGCTTTATCGGCTCCGCATTTCCAATCAACGCCGAAGAGCACCCGGCGAAAAGCGAGCATCCCGCTAAGACCGATGCGACCAAGAGCGAACATCCCGCCAAGGCAGAGCATCCCGCAAAAGCCGACGCGAAGGCGAAAGACGCGAGCATGGCGGACATCTCAAGCGGCATTAAGACGCACATCACGGCCGAATCCAAAAAGAGTTCGGACGGCAAAATGCACGTCAAACATGACGGCAAAGATCTCGCGCTCGAGCTGACGAAGGTGCACGACGACCGCCTCTCCAGCCTCGGCAACGGGAAGTATTTTGCCTGCGTGGACATGAAGGCGACCGACGGCACCGTCTACGATCTCGACTTCTTCCTCTCCGGACAGCCCGGCGCGATGAAGGTCACAGAGACCGCGGTGCATAAGGTGGGCGGCAAGGCCCTTTACAATTGGGAAGAAAAGAACGGCACCTGGAAGAAAGTGTCGGCTAAGTCGTAAACCTTTGAATCTGACGCCGGAGCGCAGCCCTATCGCGGTGCGCGCTCCGGCGTCTTTCCTAAATTCATCTTCATGCTGATGCGCTCTTTTCTCGCCCTGCTGACCCTGGCTGCTTGCACCGTGCGGGCCGCTGATGCTCCCGCTATCATCGAAGGCACGGACCACTTTGAGTTCGTCTATCGGGTCAAACTGCCGGAGATAAAAAAGGAAGCCCGGCTCTGGATTCCGCTCGCGATGACGGATGCGTTTCAGACCGTGGTTAAACTCGAATCCGCGTTGCCGGTCGAATCGCAGACGGTCAAGGATCGCGATTACGGGAATCAGATTTGTGTCCTAACCGCGAAACCGGACGACAGTGGAAAGACGGTCGAATTCCGTTACCGCGTTGAGCGGAAGGAAAAGGCCGCCTACACCGCGGACCGGGCCGAAACCGCGCGCTATCTGAAGCCGGACGCGTTGGTTCCGATCAACGAAAACTTCAAGACCATTGCGGCGGAGACGACGAAAGGAAAAACGACTGACCTGGAGAAAGCAAAAGCGCTCTACGATCACGTCCTCTCCCGGATGCGCTACGAGAAAACCGGCAAAGGCTGGGGACGAGGCGATGCCATGTATGCCTGCGACGCGCGCACGGGAAACTGCACCGATTTTCACGCCTACTTCATCGCGCTCGCACGGAGCGCAGGGCTTCCGGCGCGCTTCGCCATCGGCGCCACCATACCGGCCGACCGAAACGAAGGTACGATCGAGGGCTATCATTGCTGGGCCGAGGTTTATGCGGACGAGCGCTGGCTGCCGATCGACATCAGCGAAGCGTGGAAGAATCCGAAGCTGGCCGACTATTACTTCGGTCGGCAGCCTGCGAATCGTTTCGAGTTATCGAAAGGTCGCGATCTGGTGGTAGACCCTTCGCCGGCCGAAGGGCCGATCAATTTTCTCGTTTACCCGTTAATGGAGCGCGACGGCGAAGTCACGAAAGCGGAGACGACGTTTACCTTTCGGCGCACGGGAGTTTGAGGTTAGGTTACGCGCGCTCCGCCCTGAACTGGCCGTGAGGCGATCAAGCTTATGATCCAGATCCTGTGGGACACGCGCGGCTATCTTTTTTGGTTGATCGTAGTCTCGCTCGTCTGCCTGGTGGCGGAGCGGCTGCGACCGTGGCGCGGCGAGCAGAAGCTCTGGCGCCGGCAATTTGGACAGGACCTTTTCTGGCTCTTTTTTAACGGGCACTATTTCGCGATCGTGCTCGCCACCGCGACGGCGTTCCTTTTCGCCTGGGCCATGCCCGGAATCGCCCACGCGAAAAGCTGGAATCTCCTCGGCAGCCAGCCGCTTTGGCTTCAGTTCCTGTGCTTCTTTCTCCTGAAGGACCTCCTCGAATGGGGCATTCATAACCTGCTCCACCGCACTCCTTGGCTTTGGGAGATTCACAAGCTTCATCACTCGATCGAGGAACTCGATTGGATCGGCGACTTCCGCTTCCACTGGATGGAAATCATCGTTTACCAAGGGCTGACCTATCTGCCGCTCGTGATCCTCGGCGTGGATGGCAACGTCATCCTCTGCATCGCGGTCGTCGGCACTCTCATCGGCCATCTCAACCACAGCAACCTCGACCTAACCTGGGGGCCGCTGCGCTACGTCATGAACTCGCCGCGGATGCACGTCTGGCATCACGCCTTCGATTTGCCGAAGGATCGGTCAGCGGGCGTGAACTTCGGCATTTCTCTCAGTGTCTGGGACTGGCTTTTCGGCACTGCCTGGTGGCCGAACCGGCAGGAATCGCCCGCGCAACAACCGGAGCGTTTAGGCTTCGAAGGCATGTCGAAGTATCCGCGCGGTCTGCTCTCGAGGTTCCTCTATCCGATCTCTCGCTTATGGGCGGGAGACTCTTCGGGAAACCGGCAGAATTAGTTTCCTGGAACGGTTGGATTAGAAAGCCATGCCATGCGGCATGAAGTAATAAGGAAGAACGCGGAAGGAGGAAAAGGATCAACGCGATCGGACGAAGGCTTTCCCGCTTCGGACTGTGCGCTTGTTTTCCGCCATCCCGAAAGACGACGGAGGCGCAGGTGCTTGGGAAGCAGTTGCTCCGGTCCGAAACTTCTATCGGCGCGAATTATCGCAAAGCGTTTCGCGCGCGGGGCAAAGCCGAGTTCATCGCGAAATGCGGCGATTCGCTGCGCGGGATTGAGGAAAGCTCCTACCGGCTGGAGCTGCTCGTCGAATCAGGAATTGTCAGCGCGGACAAGCTCACCCCTCTGCGACAAGAGTCCGAAGAGCTAACGGCGATCTTCGTCACCATCCTGAAGCGAGCGAAGACTTCTTAATTCATCCTTCGTCCTTCATATTCTGCTTCATGCCCGCTTCCACCGTGGCCCAATACCTCGCCGCGCTCCCCGCCGATCGCCGCACCGCGCTCAGCGCCGTGAGCGAGGCGATTAATGAGTACTTGCCGGACGGATATGAGGAGGGCATCCAGTTCGGAATGATCGGCTGGTACGTCCCGCTGTCCCTGTATCCGGCGGGCTACGGCGGGAATCCCAAAATACCGCTGCCCTTGATTGCGCTCGCTTCGCAGAATTCGGGCATGGTGTTGCATTGCATCGGCCTCTACATGAATCCCACTCTCTCTACCTGGTTCACCAGCGAATACGAGAAGAGCGGTAAGAAGCTCGACATGGGGAAAGGTTGCGTCCGCTTCAAAAGTTTGGAGGACCTCGCTCTCGACGTGGTCGGCCGCACGGTTGCGCGTGTGTCCGTGGAGGAGCACATCGCCACCTATTACGCTGGCCGGGCGACGTCGGGCAAGAGCAGCGCAAAAACGGCTGCGGTGAAGCAGGCGAAACCGAAGAGCTCCGCTAAATAGCAGCCGGGCTCAGCGTAGATAGTAAGCTCTCGCGCTGCGTCGCTGTGCAGCTTAGCGCCGCGCCTTTTCACCTCTCGGTTTTCGTCGCAGCTCTCGCCGGAAATGAATTGCCGTTGAACGCACGGAGGTCGCATCATTTCGGGCATGCACGCCGATCCGATCGCAAAGTTCAAAGAAGCGCAACGCGAGGGCTGGAAGCACTTTGCACCATTGGAAGGCCTAACCACGCGGCCGGCCGCGCATCTGGTGCAGTTTGCGCGGGTGCGCACGGGGCAGCGTGTGCTCGACGTCGCGTGCGGCACTGGCGTCGCTGCCATCACGGCTGCGCGCGCAGGAGCGAAAGTTACCGGTATTGATCTCACGCCGGAGTTGCTGGAGCGCGCACGCGAGAACGCTCGCATTGGAAGTTTCGAGGTGGAGTTTCGCGAAGGCGACGTCGAAGCACTCCCGTTCGGCGACGCCGACTTCGATGTCGTCCTCAGTCAGTTCGGTCACATGTTCGCGCCTCGCCCGAAGATCGCGATCGCCGAAATGCTCCGTGTGTTGAAACCCGGCGGCACGCTTGCGTTTACCACCTGGCCACCTGAGTTGTTGATCGGCGCGAGCTTCGCGCTGGTTGGACGCTACATGCCGGCTCCCCCGCCGGACGCATCGCCTCCGCCGCAGTGGGGCGATGTCCAGGTGATCCGGCAACGACTCGGCGATTCCGTGAAGGACATCGTCTTCGATCGCGGCTGCATGTTCTTCCCCGCGCTCAGCGTCGCGAACTACCGTGACAGCATCGAAAAGACTGCCGGGCCGATGTTAAAACTTACCGAGATGCTCAGCGCCTCAGATCCCGCTCGGCTTGCGGAATTCCGCCGCGAATACGACGCGCTCGTCGAGCCTTACTTCGCCGATAACGTAGTTCGACAGGATTACCTGCTCAGCCGAGCAACTAAGACGTCGGACGGCTAGTGCGACGGAGCGGAACCTTCAGCTTTTGCGGTGCGTTGCGTCACGCGCAATATGAACGATGCGAACGGCGGATTCCTCCGGACAGAGCGGCGTGCTGGTTTTACTCGGAGTGTTGTTCACGATCATCCTGGCCGGTCTCGACAACACCATCGTCAGCACGGTGATGCCGGTGGCGCTGCCGGAGCTCGGCGGTGCGCACTTATACGCGTGGACGTTTGCGGCCTACATGCTGGCCGCGGCGGTATCGATGCCGATCTGGGGACCGGGGTCGGATCGATGGGG
>JBKJKL010000097.1:0-3917 GCA_046597485.1 Chthoniobacterales bacterium | reverse complement strand
CATCGCCATTTCATCGACTGTACGAACCGGATCACGATCGGCCGGTTCACCACCTTTGCCGGGTTCCAATCGCAGATGCTCACCCACAGCATCGATCTCCCCACGAGTCGGCAGACTTCGGCGCCGATCACGGTGGGCGACTACTGTTTCATCGGGACAAATAGCGTGCTCCTCGGCGGCAGCGTCCTGCCGGACTATTGCGTGCTCGGCGCGAAGTCGCTCCTGAACAAAGCGTTCAGCGAGACGCATCAGCTTTACGCCGGCGTGCCCGCGAAACCGGTGCAGAGCCTGCCGGCCGACTACGCTTACTTCCAGCGCACGCGCGGTTTCGTGACGTGAAGATTCTCCAAATGGTGCAGACGCTCGACCCGCGGTCGGGCGGCGTAGCGCGCGCCGTCGTGTTGCTGAGCGAAGAGATGGCGCGGCAGGGTCACATGGTCGAAATCGTGACCCTCGACGCGCCCGGTTTCGAAACGAAAGACGCGACCGCGTTACCGGTCTACCCGGTGGGCCGAGGGCCGAGCGGTTACGGTTACGCGCCCTCGCTCCTGCCGTGGTTGCGCGAGCACGGGCGCGAGTACGATTGCGCGATCGTGAACGGCTGCTGGCAGTACTCCGGTCTCGCGGCTTGGCGGCACTTCCGCGGTGCGTCCATCCCTTACTACGTCTTCCCGCACGGCATGCTCGATCCGTGGTTCAAGCGCACCTATCCGCTGAAGCACCTGAAGAAATGGCTCTACTGGCCCTGGGGCGAGTATCGCGTCCTGCGCGACGCGCGCGCCGTCATCTTCACCTCGGACGCGGAACGGTTGCAGGCGCGCGAATCGTTCTGGCTCTATCGGGCGCGCGAACGCGTCGCCCCGCTCGGCGTGGATGTGCCCGCGGTCTCGTCGCGCGATGATTTCCTCGCACAATTCCCCGCGCTCCATGGCAAGCGCATCGTGCTTTTCCTTGGTCGGCTGCACGTCAAAAAAGGGCCGGATATCCTGATCGACGCGTTCAGTCACGTGGCAGCGGATGATCCGTCCGTGTTCCTCGTGTTGGCCGGGCCGGACCAGGATGGTTTTGAGCGAAAACTCCGAGCCCGCGCGGCGCGCTCGCATTTGGCGGAGTGGATTGTGTTCACCGGGATGTTGGAGGGCGCGGTGAAGTGGGGCGCGCTTCGAGCCGCGGAGGTCTTCATCCTGCCGTCGCACCAGGAAAACTTCGCGCTCGCGGTCGCGGAAGCGCTCGCCTGCGGGACGCCGGTCCTGATTTCAAAGCCAATCAACATCTGGCGCGAAGTGGTCGAAGACGGCGCCGGGTTTGCCGAGGAGGACGACCAAGCTGGGACGGAGCGCCTGCTTCAGCGCTGGCTCGCACTGGACGAGGCTGGGAGGTCAGCGATGCGGCAAGCGGCGGCGAACTGTTTTGCAAAACGGTTCGAGATCGGGCGCGCGGCAGCATTGCTGCTCAGGATTCTGGCCGAAACCTAGATGTCACCGCTTCGCATCAATCTCGTTCTTGGCCACCAGGTCCCGTTTCCGCCCGTGCGCGGCGGCGGCGTGAACAATCTTGTCTGGATGCTGGCGAAACAATTCGCCGCCCGGGGCCATCGTCTGCGCGCCTACTCGCCCGCCGCGGACGGGCTCTCCGCTCATGAAATCGACGAGCACGGGATCGAGCATTTCCGCCTCGGAGGCGACTCCGGCCATCCGAACGTTTGGGTCGATAACCTGCGCGCGCTTCCGTATAGCTGGCACATGTGGCCGCTGCTTCAGCCCGCGGACGTGACGTCGTTTCACACCCCGTTCTCCTTTCTGCTTCGCAAGAAGCGCGGCCTCGGCGTCTGCACGCACACCATGCACCGCACGCCGAAGTGGATCGCGAATCTCTACGGCGGCCTCGATCGCATCTACGGCGGCAGTCATGCCGTGATCGAGCAGGCAGCCGCGATCTCGCCGCGACTTTGCCCGAAGCTGAAGGCGATCCATAACTGCATCGAGCTTCCGGCGGAAATGCCGACCATTGGCTTCGCGGCGCCGCTCACCTTTCTCTACGTCGGCCGCTTCGTGCCGGACAAAGGCCTCGAGTCGCTCATCCGCGGTTTCCTCGCCGTCGCGACGGAAAACTCTGCGATGCGGCTGCGCACGATCGGGCCGCAGACAAGCGAGGAGGGGACCGATGAGCCGTTTCTGGAGGAGGTGAAACGCGTCGTGGCCGCTGATCCGAACGGAGCCCAGGTCTCGATTGAGCCGAGCATCTATGATCGCGAAAAACTTTTCGCAGAGATCGGACGCGCCGCCGTTTTCTGTTTACCGTCGCTCACGGGCGAGACCTTCAGCATGGCAGCGCTCGAGGCGATGTCATGCGCGAAGCCGCTCCTCGTCTCCGACTTCGGGCCGATGCGCGAGATGGTCGACCACGAGTCGAATGGCTACGTCGCGAAAGCGGGCGACGCGGCGGCCTGGAGCGAAGGCGTGCGCTACTTCGTCCGCCACGAAGCGGAGATCGCCGCGCTCGGCGAACGCTCGTTCCGAAAGGCGAAGGAAAACTTTTCCGCGGAGCGGATCGCGGACGCTTACCTCGAGGATTTCCGTGCGCTGCTGCAGGCTGCCTGAAAAATGACCATGCCGCTCGAGACGGTGAACCCGGAGCAGAAGATGTATGGCTCGCCTTGGTCGGCGGAGCAGCGCGTGATGCGCGTGCTCTGGGATGTGTGTTGGGTGGTGTTCTGTGTCTGGACGCCGAAGCCGTTAAATGCCTGGCGGCTGGTCTGGCTGCGCATGTTCGGGGCGAAAATTCACGGCACACCCTTCGTGCACCAGCGCGCGCGGATAGAGATTCCGTGGAACCTGACCCTGCACGATCGCGCCTGCCTCGGCGACCGGACGAACGTTTACTCGTTAGGCGAAATCGAAATCGGTGCGCGCGCGACCGTGGCGCAGGAAGTTTATCTCAGCAGCGGGACGCATGATTTCTCGAAAACGACCATTCCGCTGGTGATCGGCAAGATCACGATCGGCGAGGAGTGTTTCATCGGCGCACGGGCCTTCGTCATGGCGGGCATCACGGTGGGCGCGCGCTCGGTCATCGGCGCCTGCTCGGTCGTTACCCGCGATGTGCCGCCCGACTCTTTTGCCGCGGGCAATCCCTGCCGGGTGCTGCGCCCGCGGGAGCGCGCCACATGACGAAGCTGCTCCGGCACTGGTTCTGGATCCTGATGTTCCGCTTCCCGAAGCTGCGGGTGCGTCTGACCCGTCTCTTCCTGCCGGAACGCGAGCTGGACGTGCAGATCTTCGGCGCGCCGCTCCGCATCAGCACGCGCGATGAGATCGGCCTTTGGCGCGCGGCGCGGATCGCGGACGAGAACGTCATCTTTCGCGACGAAGCAGCCTCGCTTCTCAACCTCGCGCTCCTGCTCCGGCCGGGCGACGTCTTCGTCGATATCGGCGCGAACGTCGGCCTTTACAGTTCCGTCCTCTCGCGTTTCGCGAACGTCTCGCCGGAGACCAAATTTGTCGCAATCGAGGCGAATCCCGGGACCGCCGGACGGTTGCGGCACTCGCTCGCGGGCGGCGCGGTTTCGGTCCTGAACATCGGTGCCTCCGATCGCGCGACGGAGCTGTCATTTCAAACCGGCGTGACGTCGGGTGTTTTCAAAGTGGCAACCAACGGCGCGGACGCGAGTAGCCTGACCAAAATACGCTGCGAGCGGCTCGACGCGCTCCCGTTACCCGCGGGCGATCTCGTCCTGAAGATCGACGTGGAAGACCATGAACTGCCCGTCCTGGAAGGAGCGGCCGGGTTGATGGGGGAAGCGCGGGTGAAAGTAATTTACCTCGATGGCTACGGCAGCGCGGAAGGTTCTCCGCTTCGTTCTTGATCGGCACGATCAGCGAAACGGGCACCTTAGCGGCCATGGGAATCGAGTCGGG
>JBKJKL010000044.1:0-4770 GCA_046597485.1 Chthoniobacterales bacterium | reverse complement strand
AACGTATGGACGACATCCTCACCGTGCATCACCACCACTGCGATCTGCGGCACGAGATGAGCGCGCACTTTTTGCTCAATGATGCCGTCGATCTCCTTCCATGGCAGTTGATCAGCACTCGCAGGGCCAAGACCGACAACTAGTACAGCCGCAAGGATGATCGCGCGGTATTTGTATCGTGCTCTCGTCCACACCCGCTCACGTAAAATCATCCGCGGCAACATATCCTGAACAAATCCAGTCCCGATTCGGGAGCGATCGTCACGCTGGCGCTGCTGCGAGATACTGCGTCCGCCGACGGCGGTGAATGGTGCGCGACGTCCGCAGGATGGGGAAAAGAAGGATATAAACGAGGCTGCTCCAGTTTCGGAAAAGAGGGACGCACGCGAGAAGCGCCGCCAGGAGGCCCATCCCTACGAGCATCGCGAGTCGGAAGATCTGGTAGCGCGTGTCGAACTTCTCAAGCTCCGTTAACTCGAGGGCATCGCGCATTCGATAGGCGTGCAGGTAAAGCAGCAGCAGCGCGAGATAAACTGCGGCAAAACCCAAGCCGTAGATGACCAGAAGCGTAGAAAACTCGGAGCGCGTAATGACGGACTGCGCCGGCCCGCCAAAGAGAACGCCGGTGATGCTGAAGTTAAAGAGAAACTTCAGCGGGTAAACGTAGAAGAGAACAAGGAAAAGCATCACGCAGGTAAGAAAGCGCGTGCTTCCATCGTCGAGTCCGTAGCGCCGGCAGTATCGGTAGTGGCCGTTCCAAAGGAGCGCGAGAAAGAGGAAACAAAGCGCGAAGGCCGGAAAGCCGCGCATCGTCGCCATCAGATCCGGAAAAGTCTTCGGCACATCGAGCGAGACCACGAGCAGCGTGAGCGCGAAGCCAAAGACCGCATCGCTGAACGATTCGAGACGCGCGACCTCCCGCCCGCGCATGCGAAAGCCGACGAAATCTGGCGATTCACCGGTGCGCTTCCCACGAGTCATGTGCACTTCAATAACCACCGCGAATCAGCCAGACAAGAAGCAACGGTGCGGACAGCTTTGCCGATGTCCGTGATGGCAAACGATTGAACGCGATCTATGCCTGTCACATCCCGGTGGCGCGATGACCGCCAAACTTCCTTCGATAATACCGTGTCCAAATAACGATACCCGCTGTTCCGACGATGGTCGGCCAGAGCCACCGCGTAACCGGAGGAAGGAAGCGAAAATTCACGACGGAAAACGCCGTTACCGTCGCGATGTAAGCGGCGAGCATTCGCGTCATATGGCTGTACCACCACGCCTTTTTGTCTGCCGGGTGATGGCGAAACTCGTAGATATCTCTGATCGCGAAAAGCAGACCTAATGCTCCGAAGACCAGAGCGACCATCCCGAAGCTCGAGGTCAGCGTCAGATACGCACCATACGCAAGCAAGGCTACGCTGCCGGCGAGCATTGCGGAAACGGCGATCCAGTCGCCTTGACTAGCGCGCTGCTGCGGAGTTTTGCGAGACAGGACTCGATAGCCGGTCAACGCCAGATAGAAGCTGAAAAGGGCGACGAGCAGAAAAAACAAACCCGATCGGATGAACGACATCACGACTGCCGTGAGCGCAACACCGGCGATCGCCCAGAAGAAGATTTTGCCCCAGCGCCGATGCCAACCGCCGCCCTTGCGGGTCAGCATCGCGGCCGGCGCGACGAACAAAGCGACGCTGCCGAAGAGAATGTGAATCGTGAGGACCGCCTTGAAGATGCCACCCATATCACCGTTCCTTTCCTAGTTAGAGCCGACCGATTCACGTATAGCACAGCTCGACTCTTTGGAATGTAAAAGGTGGAAATCGCCCGCAAGCGGAGGTGGCGAATCGGGAACGCGTCGTAACCGTCGACGTAGTTTGCGACTGGGTCAGGCACCAGGCTTTACGAGCAAAGAAATCGGTCGGCAAAATTCTATTCCTGAGCGAATTTTGCTCATGCCGAATGCTGTCTCCGGTCTGCGCAGTTGTTACACCAAAATCGGTCGCCTGATCTATTTCGGGCGGTTGCTGGACAAGATTCGCCTCCACGCCGCAGGTCAGCTCCCGAAGGGTTACCAAGAGAATCTGGGCGAGCCGCAACCATTGACCCTCGACGGACGTTGCTGCCGTTTCCTCGGCGTGCCGTACTCCGAAATCAAGAGCCGTGTCCTCGCCGGCGAGACCGATGAAGCGGTGCTGGCCTGGGCGCATGCCCACGGCACCCCGCGCACCGATGAAGAATGCCACGTCTGGAATCGCTTCATTGCCAAGCTCGGGTGGCGCGACGAACGCAGCCACGTCCTCCTCCAGCGCATCGAGGAATGCGGCCTGACCGGCAAAACGATTGAGACCCTCATCGACCACATTGAATTCGACGAAGGACGCGATCCCGTCGCCAACCGTAGTTGGGAAACAATCTAAGAGTAGTGAAGCGCGATAAGACATAGCACTGACGGCTCGCCTCTACTCTGGCTCGTGACGGACCGCTTCGACCTTGTAGGCGTCGGGTCGAGGACATAGGCCGCGAGCAATCTCGCCAGGGCGTCAACGGACTCGAGGATAGACGTGGCCGGGCATTTCGCCGACAAACAGTCGGGTAGCGACGCATGAAAACGTCATTCGCCATCCTCTCCGCGTTTCTGATGTTCGGCGGCGGCGTCCGCGCCGAATCGGCAAAGCTGGAAGATCAAAGCCCCGCGCAGCTCAAGAAGGATCTCGGAGCCAAACATCCTGCCGCCTACTACCTGATCGCGGCCAAGCTCTTCAAAGATCCCGCTACTAAACAGGAAGGCCTGTTCTGGTTTTATGTCGGGCAGATCCGTTACCGCTATTATCTCGCCGCCAACCCCGATCTCCCGCGTGACGGCGATCCGGCTCTTCCCGCTTCGCTTCCGAGGTCGTGGGCCGCCCGATCAATGAATACGCCGGCGCCGTTCCTTTCGAGGCTCAGGCTCGAGACTAGCATTCTCGGCTGGCGTCGCCTCAATGGTTGGGCCGTCGGAGTCGGTGTTGGTTCCTGCACCGCGATATGTTCCTTCTCGAGAACAACGGCTTCGCTATGCCTCCGGTCGCATCCGGAGAGCGCGAGCACGACCAAGAATGCAGCGAAGAATCGCGACATGGCCCGAGCAGAACCGGTGGCTGCCGGCGCGTCAAGCCCGGCCCAGCAAGTGTAACGCGTCGCGCTTCGCCTCATGGGAACCGCGCGATCAAGATGGTGCTTGGGGGCTGATCGGTTGAACGCAGCGCGCGCCCCGTGCGGACGCAATTCGCCTCGACACCAGTTCATGGAAAAGCAAAAACCCGGAGCTTGCGCCCCGGGCTTGCTGTCTTTCGATCGGTTTGAAACTTCGCGATTACTTGGGCATCACGACGCTGTCGATGACGTGGATGACGCCATTCGTGCCCATGATGTCGGTCGCCACGACGTTTGCGCCGTCCACAGTCACACCGCCGTCGGCAACTTTGACGTCAAGTTCGCCGCCTTGCACGGTCTTTACCAAGCCAGTTGTCACATCCGCGGCCATCACTTTTCCGGCGACGACGTGATAGGTCAGGATGTCAGTAAGCTTGGCTTTGTTCTCGGGCTTGAGCAGCTCTTCGACGGTGCCCTTCGGCAGTTTTTCAAATGCCGCGTTGATCGGAGCAAAGATCGTAAACGGGCCGGCGCCGTTGAGCGTCTCCACCAGGCCCGCGGCCTTCACTGCGGCGACGAGGGTTGAGAAGTCGGGGTTGCCTGCGGCGGTGGCGACGACTGTTTCGAGTGCGAGGGTTTGTGTCATAAGATTATAATTGGAGTTAGTTTGTTTTGTTTATTTAGACCGTTGTAACGGCGCTTACATTACGGAGGCGGCGCTCCCGCGGAGACGCGGTATATTTTATAAAAAGAACGCTCGTCGTGCATCCGCCGGGAGCAGCGATACGTGTAAAGATCACAACTTCCCGAGGGCGAAAATCGAAACGTCCACCCCGCTCGAGCACAGGATGGAGATCGGCTGCCCGGCGAGTTCGAATCCCGCCTGCCGCGCTGGCTCGACGGATAACTCTAGGACAACCGCATGCGAGATCTGATAAGGCTGGTGATGAACCCGTCCGCAGTGCAGGGCACCGCTCTGGTCGGTGGAAAAAAGCACGTATCTTTCGACGAGAAAAAACTCCAGCGACGTGGGCGCAGCTTCGCGTGTGTCGTCGTCGGGCTGCCAAGCATAGGACGTAAGCGCAGGGGTTCCGCGCCGCTGGGAGTGATACTCGACAGCTCCGTCGCGTCGCGTCGCGCGCATCTTCGCGTGGAAATACGGGAGGTGGAAGAGTCGGCGCGCGATGGCGACGGCGAGCGGCTGGTTGCAATCCAGCGAGTAAAACCAAACTCCGGGTCGGCCTTCGCGATCGTGAACGTAGGTCCGCACGTTGAGTTCCAGAAACCACGACACCCAGGGTAGCGGCGGCAGCCATGCAGGTCGCACGCGCTCCATGAAGAACGGCACGATGCCGAGGTAGGCAGCGCCCACAAAAGTATCGACGAACAATCCGGGCGGCAGTGTGGCCTGCACGGCGCTCGCTTCGACTTTCCAATGGAGAAAAAGCAAATCGCTCCAGCGTTGCCGGCCAACGATGGGAGTCGATGGGCGCTCGCGCATCGCCAGTCGCTGGGCCATGGCCGGGATGACTGGAGGGACACTCATGCCCGCAGTAGACCACGCTCCATGATGGTCGCACCGGAAACGCCAGCCATGCCGGCTCCAACAATTGCGATGTTCATGCTCAGTTTGCG
>JBKJKL010000391.1:0-2893 GCA_046597485.1 Chthoniobacterales bacterium | reverse complement strand
ATACTGAGCCCATCGCGCCTAAAGTCGCCATGCAAAGACCGCCAGCCTTGCGCCGGGTGCGGCCAATGCGGTTGAACGCTCGCAACAGTCATCGCGGGCAATTACCGCGTGGCGCGTCGCAAATGCAACCCATCGCTCTGCGAGCGCGCGCCCCCTAGCGCCGCATGAAATCCTGGAACGAGCTGCGGAAGCGGAAGAAAACCCGCTGCCCTTCGTCGCGCGTGTGGCGGAAGAGTCGCTTCAATTCCGCTTTCACGATGTTCTCGTCTTCGCTGCCCGCTTCCTCCGCGCCATTGCCGCCCTGGACGTCGACGTAGTCTTCGCCGCCGCTTGGCTCGACAGCGCGCGGAGGCCGGCTGGGACGGTTCACGCCGCCACGTTCCGGCGGTGCCTGCTCGACGTTGGCCAGGTTCGCTCCGCGATAAACGCCCTCGACGCGCGTGATACCCCCCTTGCTCGCGTTGATGTGAACCGCGCCTAACGAGCGGCGATTCTCATCCTGCAGCGAGACGATCCAGACCGGCAGACCGCGGTCGTTCGTCCGCAGGGTATAGGCGATGAAGGCGAAATTGAGGTGCGCGGTATCGGCGGTGTGATTCGCGATTTCGAAGGCGCCGCTCGAGTCGAGGTTGAGCTTCGAGGTCGGGAGGGTCACTTCGTTCGCAGCGCCGGTCATTGCGTTGGCTGGCGGCCCCTGCGCGACAACGCGTCCATCGGCTACCTGAATTTCTCGAACGCCGCCCGGGCTTCGGCGGTCTACGACCAGGATGTTCCACTTTGTCGGCTGCGGATCGCCATCAACACCCTTCACCGAAATGACGCGATTCAACGCGACCGGGCTGACCTCCTTGCTCACGACTTTGAGCGCGGCATACGCCGTCATCTGCCGCTGCGCGAAGGCCGGGACGGTCGTGAGGAGCAACGCGAGAAGGCACTTCCACATGCCGGAAACGGAACCGTGCGCAGCGCGGCGTGTCCACCTGTTTTCCATTTGCGGACTTGCCGTCGCCCCCATCCGGATTCAGCCTGCGCTGCGTCGATGAAGAAAACGAAAGTCGAGTTCTCCAGTCACACCGGAAATCTCGCCTTGATGCGCCGATTCGTTCGTCGCTTCCTCGATGGGCTCCCTTTCAGCGAGAAGGAACGGACGCTCATGGTGCTCGGGATTGATGAGGCCTGCACCAACGTCATCCGCCACGCCTACCATCTGCGCGACGACCAGCCGATTGCCCTTTCGCTCGAGGCGAAAACCGACTGTGTCTGCATGCGCCTGCGCGATTACGGCAAGCAGACGACGCCGGAGAAAATGCAGGGCCGTCCGCATGACGCGGTCAAGCCGGGCGGGCTCGGCCTGCATTTGATCCGGAACGCTTTCGACAAGGTCGATTACATCCTAAAGCCGGAGGGAACCGAGCTGGTCCTGACGAAAAAGCTGGGATGACTTTCCCGGCGCGCTCGCCTGCGAGCAGACTCTTTCCCTTCGCCGTCGTCGCGCGGCGCGCTGTCCTTTTCCCAGCATGACGCCCCCTGAGCCCGATCCCATTTTCGATGTCTCGTTGCGGCCGCCGATGTTCAGCGAGTTCACCGGCCAGACGAAAGTCTGCGAGCGGCTCGAGCTGCTGGTGGAGGCGGCGAAACAACGCGGCGATGTGCTCGAGCACATCCTCCTGAGCGGCCCGCCCGGGCTCGGGAAAACGACGCTCGCGCACATCATCGCGCACGCCATGGGCGTGAACGTGAAGAACACGAGCGGGCCGGTGATCGAGAAAGCGGGCGAGCTCGCCGGGCTGCTGACCAGCCTCGAGAAAGGCGACATCCTGTTCATCGACGAAATCCATCGGCTGCAGCCGACGATCGAGGAATATCTCTACCCCGCGATGGAGGATTACCGGCTCGATATCATCATCGACCAGGGACCGCAGGCGCGCAGTCTCCGCCTGCAGTTGCCGAAGTTCACCCTCATCGGCGCGACAACGCGCGCGGGGATGGTGACCGCGCCGCTCCGCTCGCGTTTCGGGATGACGGCGCGGCTCGATTACTACGGCGCGGATGAGATGCAGAAGATCATCGTCCGCAGTGCGGGCCTGCTCGGGGTCGAGATCGATGAACCCGGCGCCGCGGAGATCGCGGCCCGCGCCCGCGGCACACCGCGCACCGCGAACAATTTGCTCCGCTGGGTGCGCGACTACGCGCAGGTGAAGGCGGACGGCGCGATCACCGCAGACGTCGCGGACCGCGCGCTTTCGATGCTCGAGATCGACCGCGACGGCTTTGACCAATGGGACAAGCGCATCATCGAAGCGCTCATCCACAAGTTTAACGGCGGCCCGGTCGGCTTGAACTCGCTCGCGGTCGCGATCGGCGAAGAAGCCGGCACGCTCGAGGAAGTGAACGAGCCCTACCTGATCATGGAGGGCTTCATCAAGCGCACCCCGCAGGGCCGCGTCGCGTTGCCGAACGCCTACCGCAAGCTCGGCCTCAAGCCGCCCGTCGGTCCGCAGAGCGAGCTCTTCGGCTAAGGCCGCATGCAGGCCGATTTCTTCCAGCAGAGCGCAAAGGTTCTGACCGTCGCGGAGTTGACCCGCTCGATCCGCGGCACGCTCGAGACGCGCTTCGGCAGCGTTTGGGTGCAGGGCGAAGTCTCGAATTACAAGCGGCACCCGTCCGGCCATCAGTATTTCACTTTAAAGGATCAACGCGCCGCCATCTCCTGCGTGATCTTCCGCAACACGCTCCCGCCCAACGCGCCGCCACTGGTGGACGGCGCGCAGGTCCAGGTCTTCGGCACGGTCACCGTTTTCGAGGCGCGCGGGCAGTATCAGATGAACATCGAACTCGTGCAGGAACGCGGCGCCGGCGCGCTCCAGGCGAAGTTCGAGGCGCTCAAACGCAA
>JBKJKL010000361.1:0-3725 GCA_046597485.1 Chthoniobacterales bacterium | reverse complement strand
TCTCGCGGCCGGGATTCCATGGTGCGATCCCGTCGATCCGGCGGAGGACGACGCTGCCCTTCGCGAGGTCGGCCGCGTGCTTCTGCAGAAGTGGGGCATGCAATTCCTCCTCATCACGCTCGGCGAACAAGGCATGATGCTTTTCGAAAACGACCAGGCGTTGCATATCCCGACGCGGGCGCAGCAGGTCTTCGACGTGTCGGGTGCAGGCGATACTGCGATCGCGCTTTTTACCCTCGCCCTCTGCTGCGACGCGACGCCGCGGGAAGCAGCGGAGATTGCGAATCACGCCAGCGCCGTGGTCGTCGGCAAGCTCGGGACCGCAACCGTAAGCCGCGCCGAGCTGCTCGAGTCCTTCGAAGACGGCCGCTGATTAAGCGATCGCGTCGAGCAGGATCTCGGCGATCTGCGCGGAGCGATCGAGCAGCACCTGCGCGCTTTCGAAATGAACGCCCGCGCCGGCAGTCCCGCCCAGCTGCGTGACCAGCATGCTGCCGCCGGTCCAGCGCAGGACCAAATGGCCGATGCCGAAGGTGGCCGACAACTCCACCCCGACGAGCTCGAAGAGCGCCGTGAGTTGCATCCGGAGCGGCGAGGACGGTGCCGGGATCATCTCCACGGTCGACTCGTTCTGCGCCGGCAGGACGCTCAAGCCGGTGACCGGTTGCGCAGCGTGCGACGGCGTCATGGGCATCGCCAGCGTCGTGGGCGCGACGCGGATCGTGCCGATGCGACCGCACGCATCGAGATTCACGCGCGTCAGCTCGAAGAGCGATTCATTCGGTAATCCGCTCGCCAGTCCTCCCGGCTGAAGACGCAGCGAGACAATGGGCGAGATCGGCCGGGCCCGGATCGCGCGCATCTGGAGCATTCGTGTGAACTGGATCGACAGCACCTCGAGCGCGAGGGTCAGGACGACGGGATTCTTGCCCGCCGATTCCGCCGCGGCTTCGCCGGTCGTGGTCGGAGCTGGCGATGGTTCGGGAAGCGACGGCTCCACCGTCATCGCCGGTGCTTCCGGAGCGGCGGCTGCTGGCGACAGCTCGGCGACCGGCTCTGGCAGCGGTTCAGCGATCGGCTCAATCACCAGCTCCGGGGCAAGCACCAACGATCCTTTCGCGACGACTGGTTTCAGAGCCTCTACTGCAGCCGGTTGGTGCGTGATCCCGCCGTTCGCTCCATGGCTTTTCGGCAAATCCGAAAAGCTCGCTGGCGGCAGCGTCCTTTTTGCAATGCGCTGTTTCCGTCGTTGCAGGGCCCCAGGCAGGTCGGCCAGCGTCTTCTGCACCAGATCGACCAACGCGGGCGAAAGGAACGGCTTCGCGATGGCCGCGATTACATTCTCAAAACGCTCTGCCACACTCTGCATCTCCTGCACGTGGCCGGACATCATGATGATCGGGATGCGGGCCGTCTTCTCGTTTGCCAGCAACCGCTCGCAAACCTCGCCGCCGGTGATATCCGGCAGGCTGTAATCGAGGAGGATCAAGTCGGGCCGCTGGCTCGCTGCCGCTTCCGCGCCGGTGATTCCAGTCTCCGCCCGGGTGATCCGGAGTTCAGGGTCAGCGCCTTTCAGGACCTCCTCCACGAAATCGAGCAGCAGTTCCGTGTCATCGATCACGAGGATTTTCTTACCGGCAGTGACCGCTTTCGCTTTGGCCCTTGCGGCCGGTTTCGGACGCGGTGTCGCTTCACCAGCCTCGCGGGAAGCGCGCAGCGCCTCGATCAAGACCGGCTGCCAACTGCCCCGGATAGTCCGCGGAGCATCGCGCTCTGCTTCGAGTTCGCGGACACGTGCGACCCGCCAACGGAACAACTCCCGCAACGCCGCGCGCCCGCGATGTTCGCCGTGGGCTGCGTGGATGATGCGCCCGTCGTGGAAATGGAGTTCGCCCGTTCCGCCATCCGGTCCGTCGATTTGGAGAAAGGTCGTGGAATGGTTAAGCGCTTCGCAAATGGCGAGATCGACGAGTTTTAACTCGCGCGCCGGGTCATTGCTGTCCGCCGCGGTCATGACCGCGCGAACGAGCGCAGTGAACTCATCGAGCCCAAACGGTTTCCGGATAAAGTGCACTGCGGTCGGACCATTCGGCTCGCGCAGGACCTCCTGCGGATCCTCTGCCGTGATGACGATGATTCTCACCCCCGGCGTAGAGGACTTGAGTCGCCTCAGCAGGGCGACCGTTTCGCGCTGCGGCGGATCGATATCGACAATGAGCAATGCCGGCACCGCTTCGCCCGCGACGACTTCGGCCTCGGCGATCGAGCGCGCGGTGCGCACCACGCAGCCCGGGAGAGCATTGCGCAAGAGGGCAGAAAAGGCCGCTGCGAGAGCAGCGTACTCTTCGACCAAGAGGATGGAGCCTGCTGTGTCAGCAGGAATATCGGCAGGGGGGAGCACGAACAGTATTGAGTAGAAAAACTAGAGTAGTTTAAACCGTAGCAGCCTCCAAGTGATTCGATTGAGAAACGCCCTTGCACCCATCATTCGGTCCGACGTTCCGAGGCTTCATTCAAATCGGAGCGCTTCGATCGGATCGAGAGATGCGGCCCGATAAGCCGGGTAAAAACCGAAGCCGATCCCGATCCCGGAGCAAACAACCAGCCCGGCGAGGGCCCAGCCAAAGGGGAAGATCAGGTCTGCTTTCAACCACATCGCGAGAAGGTTGCCGCCTCCCACACCGAGGATGATGCCGAGGATGCCGCCGGTTTCAGAAATGACGACCGCTTCGGTCAGGAACTGCCGGAGGATGTCGCGACTGCGCGCGCCGATCGATTTTCGGATACCGATCTCCTTCGTCCGCTCGGTCACGCTCACTAGCATGATGTTCATGATCCCAACCCCGGCCGCGATGAGCGCGATCAGGCTGATGACGAAGGCGCCGATCCGGACCACGTCCGCGACGGAGGCGAAGGCGCTTTTCAACGAGTCATTCGAGTAAATCTCGAAGTCATCCGGCTGGTTCGGCTTCAACCCGCGTGCGATTCGCATGGCGCCGATCGCCTTGTCGAGGGTGCGATTGTAGGTCTCGCTGGAAACGGACTGAGTTGCGATATTCACCGAGCGCTTGGTCGAGCCGAAATCCTCGAAGAAGCGCGTGATCGGAACGACGCAGATATCGTCCTGGCTCTGGCCGAAAGCGGAGCCTTTTTCCCCCAGCACCCCGATTACCGTGACCCGATGGCCGCTTAAGATGATCGATTTCCCGATCGGCGACTCATGCGGAAAGAGAAATTTTTCGACCGTCTTGCCGATCATGACGACGTTCCGCGAGAGGTCGACATCCTCGTCCGTGATGTTCCTCCCGTAGGCGAGTGTGTAGGAGTTGGCCGCGAGGAAGCTCTTGTTCGAACCGGCGGTTTTCAGGGCCGGCGGCGTCTTTTCGCCGTTGTAGGTCGCCTGCCCTTTAAAGTCGAAAGTCTTCAGGCAAACCTCGCCCGCCACGCCGTTCATCAGGCTCTGGTAACGCAGCGCCTGCGCGTAGGTGATGTTGCGCCGGTTCTCGTACTTCTCCGCGTTGCGCCCGCCCTGGCCACCGCTCACCGGGTACTTCGCAAACTGGAAGATGTTCGAGCCGAGAAAGCTGATCCCGCCTTCGATCGAAGTCTGGAGCGCGCCGATCGCCGTCATAACGGAGATGACCGAGAAAACGCCGATCGTGATCCCGATCATGGTCAGCCCGGAGCGCAGCTTGTTCGCGCCGAGCGACTGCAACGCCATGATG
>JBKJKL010000336.1:0-7683 GCA_046597485.1 Chthoniobacterales bacterium | reverse complement strand
CCTGCGCCGGGCGCATCACCCGCTCGCCCAGGCGTGGTGCCGGGTTCGATGAAGCTCCTGGTTTTCGGGCCGGCGTAAGTCGGCGGTGACAGGACGCGTTGGCGGCGCGAAGTTTCCCTTCATGAAGAAGATCATGATGGGATTTGTCTGGATGGCGGTGGCCGCGTTGCCGCTGAGTGCTTTTGCCGTGGGGCAAAGCGAGAAGGAATTGCTGCGCGAGGCGAAAGTCGACCGTATGCACGCGGAGCGCATCGCGCTCGCCAACACGCACGGTGGCACGATCAAGAGCGGCGAATTGGAGCGCGAGAGGGGACAGCTCGTTTGGTCGTTCGATATTGTGAAGCCGAACACGCCGGGCGTAACCGAAGTGCTGCTCAACGCGAAGACCGGCAGAATCGTTTCCGTGAACAAAGAAAGCGCGGCCAAGGAAGCGGCCGAGGCCAAAGTCGAAGCGAAGGAAAAGAAGCACTAAGGTGCGGCGGCGATGCTTGATCGCGGGAGCGTTCAGCCTGCTCGGCGCTTTCTTGATCAGCAGGGCACGGGCACAGGGCGGGCCACCCATGATCACCGACGACCCGGGCACACCGGGTAGCGGGAAGTGGGAAAACAATCTCGCGCTCGCTTTCGAGCATCGGCCTAACGAGTGGTTGCTGGATGCGCCGGCGATCGATTTGAACTACGGCTGGGGCGAGCGCATTCAGCTCACCCTGCAAACTTCTGCTGTCGTGTCGAAACGCCGCAACCGCGGCGCGATCGGCGGGCTCGGGAGCACGGAAGCGGCGGTGAAGTGGAGGTTTCTCGATCAGGAAACGAGCGGCGTCGATGTGTCGACTTTTCCGCGCATCATCTTCAATCCGCTCCAGTCGTCGGTCCGACGCGGATTAGCCGACGATGGGACGCGCGTGCAAACACCGGTCCAGATCGCGCGCAAGTTCGGGCGGTTCGTCCTCGACGGCGAGTTCGGCCCCATGCTCAGCACGGTCGGGCGGAGCGAGTGGCTCTACGGGATCGTGGGCGGGTTCGAGCTGGGCAAAGACACCTCGGTCATGGCCGAGTTACACGGAACTTCGCGGACGAATTTTTCGCGCGATGTCCTGACGGTGAATTTCGGGCTTCGCCAAAAGCTGACTGACTCCGCGATTCTCATCACGTCGTTAGGCCACGACGTGCGCGCGCCGGATGATCAGTCACTCGCCTTCATCGGCTACTGCGGTGTGCAGCTGCTTTACTGAGCCGCGCTGGCTCAGTGCGCTTTCTCCGCGGGCTTCTGCGGGAAGACTAGGATCAACGCGACGATCACTACTAGTAGGACCGCCGACGCGGTATAGCGGCTCAAAGCCAGCCCGCCGCTGGCGTGCGGCTTGTCGAGGAAGTCGCCCACCACCGCGCCGAGCGGGCGGGTCAGAATGAACGCCGCCCAGAAGAGCAGCGCGCGCGACAGGCTGGTGAAGTAATAAAGAAGCGCGGTCAAGACAAGTAGACCGCCGAAAACCGCGGCCGCGCCGAGGTAGCCCATGCCATTCGTATCCGCGACCCAATCTCCGAGAGCCGTGCCCAGCGTCTGCGAGAACATGATCGTGACCCAGTAAAACACTTCCACCTTCGGGGTATTGACCGTCTCAACAGAGATGCTGCCGGTCGACCAACGCCACGTGAGCAGTGAAGCGATGACGAGGATGAGCAAAATGGTCGAGCCGCCGGTGTAGCCGATCCCGAGCGAGCGCGTGCAATAATCCGCCAGCGTCGTGCCGACGGTGGTCGTGGCCACGATGGTTAGCCAGTAAAGGAATGGGTGAAACTTCGCCGCCTTAATCTGCACGAAGACCGCGGCGATGAAGATGACGCCGAAGATGGCTGTGCCGATGAGGTAGCCGCCGCCTTCGTTTCCAGGAGTCGTCTGGCCGAGCCACGACATAGTGACGGCATCGCCGCCAGTCTCGCCGAGCGTGGTCGCCAGAATCTTAATGATCCAGAAGAGGAGCGTCACCTGCGGGACCTTGGCCACGAGTTCCGATGTCTTTTTGTCCATAGTCATTCCCTTAAATCACTGAGACCTTCTTCGCCTTTCTGATGCAAACTTTTTAAGCCCAGTGGCTCGAACGTCTCATTGCCGGAGTCTATGAGGAACGCGGAACGCGCAGGGCACGAAGCGCGGGATGGCGCGCGATTTTGCGGAGCGCTTGCGCCAGTAGCTCGCGGCCGGGCGAGACCTTGTGCCAGGGCGAAGCACCGCTCGGGTGGGGCAGCGGGATGAGGTCGAAGGCCACGCCCTCCCGTTCGACTCGGTAGGTGCGACCGATGACCGCGTCCAGTTTGTCCGGCGCGAGGAATTGCGCAATCGCCAGCTTCCCCACCGGGATAACGAGCTGCGGCCGGAGCAACTCGAACTCCGCCGCCATCCACGACGAGCAATTGCGGATCTCCTCCGGGTTCGGCACCCGGTCAGTCCCGCCTTTCGCCTTGCCCGGAAAACAGCGGCAGACAGCGGCAAAATAAACGCGGGCGCGCATCTCGGACTCCGTCATTCCGCAGAACTCTTCGAACCACCGAAACAGCGTCCGCCCCGCGGTGTGCGCAAAGGGCCTTCCCAGGACCGGTTCCCGCACGCCGGGTGCTTGGCCGACGATCATAACCGGGCTGAGGATCGCCCCGCCCGAGACCGGCGGCGGGATCATGCGCGGGCAGCGCCGGCAGGCGAGCAGGCGCGTCACATGTATCTCGAGCGGCGCGAGCTGGCGCGGCGGGCCCATTGTGTTAGCGGCGAAAGATCGAGACGAGCACGCTCAGAACGAGGCTGACGATGATGCAGGTAACGAGCGGGAAATAGAATCCGCCGGACTCGCGCTCGATCGAAATGTCGCCCGGCAATCGCCCGAGCCAGCCCGCGCCGAAGCCGCTCCAGAGGGCCACGCCGAGTGTGACGGCGAGCATGCCGAAGATGACGAGAGCGCGTCCGACTTCCTGCATGCGGGCAATTTGTGGCGAGTCCTTGCGCGACGCAATCGAGCGGAGAACTTCCCCGCACCCATGGCAGTGCAGTTTCGTGATTATTACGAGACGCTCGGCGTTTCGAAGACGGCGAGCGCAGATGAGATCAAATCCGCGTTCCGCAAACTCGCGCGGAAATTCCATCCCGACGTGGCGAAGGACAAGAAGGTCGCGGAGGAAAAGTTTAAGCAGATCAACGAGGCCTACGAGGTCCTGAGCGACGTCGACAAGCGGCGGCAATACGATCAGCTCGGTGCCGATTGGAACCAGCCGGGCGGCGGCTATCAGCGACCGCCCGGAGGCGCCCAGCCCTTCCAGCGCCACAGCACCGGGGGCAACGGCGGCGGCGTGGAGTTTGAGTTCGACGGGACGGGCTTCAGCGATTTCTTCGAGACGTTTTTCGGCGGCGGTCGCGGTCGATCCGCTTTCGGTGGTGGAGGCGCGGGCTTTGGCCAGCGCGGCGCGACGGCCGAGCGCGGGAGCGACGTGGAGGCGGACATCATGGTCACGCTCGAGGAAGCGCTCCATGGCTCGAAGCGCACCGTTTCGCTCCGGCGGAGCAGCTCGAACAAGGTCGAGACCTACCAGGTCAAAATCCCGCGCGGCGTTCATGAAGGGCAGCGCATTCGCCTCGCGGGGCAGGGCGAGGCTGGCCTGGGCGGCGGGCGGAGCGGCGACCTGTTTCTGCGCGTTCGGCTGGCGCGGCATCCGGATTTTTCGGTCGAAGGGAGCGATCTCGTTTTCGATCTCGAGGTCGCACCCTGGCAGGCAGTCCTCGGCGCGGAAGTGGAGGTGCCGACGCTGGAGGATAAAAGGCGGCTCAAGATTCCCGGCGGAACGCAGGGCGGGCAGCGTTTCCGCCTGCGCGGGCGCGGGCTGCCGAACGCGGGCGGCGACCGGGGCGATCTCTACGTTGCGGTTTCGCTGCGCATAGCGAAGACGCTCTCGGAGCGGGAACGGGAGCTCTGGAACGAATTCGCCAAATTGCCGGAGGAAAATCCATGAAGGTCTCGTTAGGCTCCGATCACGCCGGCTATCAGCTAAAGGAGAAAGTGAGAGCCTTGCTCGAGTCGCTCGGGCACGAGGTGGTCGATTTCGGGACCTTCAATGAAGAGTCGGTCGACTATCCGCTTTTCATCCGGCCGGCGGCAGAAGCGGTCGCGCGCGGCGAGTGCGAGCGCGGCATTGTCTTTGGCGGATCTGGCAATGGCGAGGCGATGGCGGCGAACAAAGTGCGCGGGATTCGCTGCGCGCTTTGCTGGAACGAGGAAGTGGCGCGTCTTTCACGGCAGCATAATGACGCCAACGTCCTTTCGCTCGGGCAGCGCGTCATCCCGGAAGAAATTGCGCTGGCTGTTGTCCGCGTCTGGTTGACGACGGAGTTCGAAGGCGGCCGGCACGAGCGCCGGGTCGCGATGTTGAACGACGCCTAACGAGCGATCCAGCGGTCGAGCGCGACCGCGACGAGGAAGAGCGCGCTGACAAAGGCGTTGCTCTGGAAGAAGGCGCGGTTGATGGCCGCGAGATCGAGGCGGCGCGCGGCACGGTGTTCGTAAAAGAGAGCGGCGGCGACGAGCGGCATGGCAGCGAAGTAGATCGCGCTCAGGCGTGCCGCTAATCCAAACCCAAGGAGCGCGAGAAACATGAGCGCATGCAGCCATTGCGCCCAGTGCAGGCTGGCCGGGATGCCGAGCCGAACGACGAGCGAGCGGAGGCCTTCTTCCCGGTCGAACTCGAAATCCTGCGTGGCGTAGATCAGGTCGAAACCAGCCACCCAGCAGATCACGCCGAACCCGAGGACGAGCGGCGCCAGATCGAGCCGTCCCGTTTGCGCGATCCAGGCGCCGGCCGGCGCGACGGCGAGCGCAAGCCCGAGGAAGAAGTGGGTGAAATCCGTGAACCGCTTCGTGAGCGAGTAGAAAAAAATGACCGCGAGGGCGACCGGCGAGAGCAGGGCGGTCAGGCGATTAATCGCCGCCGCCGAGACGATGAAGGCGAACGAGCAGATGATGAGCGCGGCAGTCGCAGTCGCCCGGTCCAATAATCGGTGGCGGCCGGCGGTGCGCGGATTCCGCTGATCGATCGCCCAATCGGCCACGCGGTTAAAGAGCATCGCCGCCGTCCGCGCCAACACCATGCAGAGGAGCACGAGCAGCAGCAGGCGCAGAGAGGGTCGCCCGTCTGCCGCGACAAGCAGCGCCCCGAGCGCGAAGGGGAGCGCAAAGACGGTGTGAGAGAACCGAATGAACTGGAGGAAGCGTGCGACCGCGCCGCCGGGCGGAGTGGGGGAGGTCGCGGCGGTCATTCGTTCAGCAGGGCGGCGAGCCGCGCCCGCGCGCCGCGCAAGATGGGCGTGCCGTGGGCGAAGAGCATGCGCTCAAACTCGAGCTCGAGAAGCGCGTGGAGCGACTTCCGCATCTGCTTCGCATCGGTGCAGTACTTTGCTGGCAGGAAGGTGAAACCGTGCGACCCGAAGTGGATCAGCGCATCGCCCATGACGAGCGTGCCGCCGTCGCTCGGGCAATGAAGCGCAATCTCGCCCAAGGGCGCGCCCGGCAGTCGAACGACTCGGAGTTCATCGGGGAGCGACTCGGGTGGCAGGGAACCCACGACGCCGGCGGCCTGATCCGCGAAGATCGGCGCCGAGAAACGAGCGGCCAATTCCGCGCTGGCGCGCAGGTGGTTTTCGTTTGTGACCACCACGCCGACGATGTCGCGGCCGGCCATCAGCTGGGCGAGGGCGTCTGTCTGGAGCGGGAACGGATCTATGAGATAAAGGCCGCTCGAAACTGTGAGCGCGGTGGCGAAGAGGTCGGCTTTGACCTGTGGATCATAAACTTGGGCGACTGCAATCGACTCCGAGATGCGGTGCACTTCCATGGAATCGCTGGCCATGGGTGGGACGTTGCCGGGGGCCAGACGGAGCACAAGTCCCCGGTGAGGAGGCGCCTGCGATGGCACTGCATCTGCTATACTGAATATAACTACCATAAAGAAATGATCTCCTTCTCCTATCAAGCTCGCGATCTGTCTGGAAAGATCGTTTCCGGCGTTCAGGACGCGCTGAATGAAGACAATGCGGTGACCAGTCTCATGAGCCGGGGGCTCATGGTTCTCTCCCTCCAGCAGAAGTCTTCACTCAGCAAAGCCAAGAAAAAGAATCACAAGGTCAAAGAAACTGACCTCGTCCTCTGCACCCGCCAGCTCTCGACCATGGTCGAGGCCGGCATCTCACTCGTCCAGGCGCTGACCGCGCTCTACGACCAGTGCGATCCGAAGCGCCAGAAAGGCCTGCGCGACGTCATCAGCGACGTCACGACGCGCGTCCAAGGTGGCGAAACTTTCAATGAAGCTATCGCGAAGCACCCGCGCGTGTTCGACCGACTGTTCGTTTCCATGGTGAAAGCAGGCGAACACGGCGGGTTGCTCGCGGAAATTCTCGACCGGCTGGCCGGATTCCTCGAGGCCAGCGCGCGTCTGCGCAAAAAGGTGAAATCGGCCATGACCTACCCGGTCATCGTTATCTGCATCGCCTTTGCCATCACGCTCTTCCTGATCATCAAAGTGGTCCCGATCTTCGGTGAGATCTTCGCCGACTTCGGCGCCAAGCTGCCCGCTCCGACGCAGTTCCTCATCGACCTGAGCGACTTCATCCGCGGCGAGTGGTATCTGCTCTTCGGCGGCCTCTTTGGGCTCATCTTCGGCATCCGCGCCTTCGTTCGCTCGAAGAAGGGCAAAATGCTCTGGGATCGGTGGAAGCTGAAGCTGCCCGTCTTCGGGCCGCTCATTAAAAAGATCTGCATGTCGCGCTTCTCGCGCACCTTTGCCCAGCTCATCCGCAGCGGTGTGCCGATCCTCGAGGTGCTCGACATCGTGGCCGGCGCCTCCGGCAACCACGTCATCGAAGTTAGCATCAAGGGTGTGGGCGAAGACGTGGAGAAGGGCGACAACCTTTCGGTCGCGCTCTCCAAGAAACCGATCTTCCCGCCGATGCTCCTCCGCATGGTCGCGGCCGGCGAAGCGACCGGCAAGATCGACACCATGCTGGAGAAAATGGCCGACTTCTGGGATGAGGAAATCGAAGCGATGCTCGACGCCCTCACCTCCTTGATCGAGCCAATGTTGATCGTCTTCCTCGGGGTCATCGTAGGCGGCATCGTGATCGCGATGTTCCTGCCGATCTTCAAATTGAACGAAATAGTTTCGCAGAGCAAAAGCTAAGGAGAAGCCTAGCTCGGTAGCAGATAGGGGTGGGCTGAGTGGCCTGCCCCTATTTGTTTTCCGGCATCGCCCTTGAAGACCCGCCAGCTCGCGCAGTCGAACGCCTGTTTTCGCTCAGGTCTGGCGCAACTACGGGATGAAGGTCCCGGACCGCGCGCGCACAATCGTGGCATCGCCGGAATTGATCGTGCCATCGAGGTTGTAGTCGCTGCGGAAGTTCGTCCCGTCCGTCGGTTGGCCGGAACGATTGCGCGTAATGGTGGCATCGCCAGAGTTCACGCTGGCATCCCCATTGGCATCGCCGAGTAACAGGCCCACGGGCACGGCCACGTCACCGAGGGCGGTGCCGTTGTTTACGTTAGCTAGTGTGACGGTAATCCGCTGGGCGTTGCTTACTCCGGTCAGGTTCACGGTTACGGCGGCCGTGCCGTTCCCGCTACTGCTGCTCACGGTGCCTGCGAAGGAAGGTATAAC
>JBKJKL010000160.1:0-3019 GCA_046597485.1 Chthoniobacterales bacterium | reverse complement strand
GCTGCTTCTTCCAGCCGAGTTTCGCTTTGCGAATGACCTGCGGGAGCAGGCTCCGCATCACCGTCTCGATCGAGCAGCAGTAGTAAGCGCTCATCCAGCGCGCCAGCTCGAGCAGCTTCGGATGGAGTGCGGGCGCTTCGCCCACGATCGCCTCGATCGGCCGAATGCCCTCGGCCGCGCTCTCCTCCAGGACCGCGACCACGGTGGCGAGCGCGCTCCCATTGCGAAACGGGACCCGCACCCGCCAGCCGATATTCAGCCGGTCGGCGAAGGTCTCCGGGATCGCATAATCGAGCTCGCGATGAATCGCGCGATCAATCAGGACGCGGGCAAATTTTGGTTTCACAGCGCGCAAATGTAGAGTGGGCCTGCCGGATGCGCTTCTTCCTTAAAGTTTTCATCTGCCTTTTGCTCGCGGCCGGCGCCGGCACCGCCTACCTGGCGATGCGCTCGGGCGATGTCGTCTACACCGTTCATGAATGGCTCAGCCCGGCGCGCTTCGGGCAGCATGATGCGCTCATTCGCGCGGTGGCGGCGCAGCATCATGTCGATCCGATGCTGGTGAAGGCGATCGTCTGGCGCGAGAGCCGATTTGAGGCGCGGAAATTCGGGAACGCGGGCGAGCGCGGCCTGATGCAGGTGACGGAGCGCGCCGCTTCCGAATGGGCGCGCGAGACGCGAGCGGAAAATTTTCGGGTGGAGGAATTGTTCGATCCGGAGGTGAACCTGCAGGCCGGGACCTGGTATCTGGCCCGGGCAATCCAGCATTGGCGGAACCAGTCCGATCCGGTCCCGTTCGCTCTCGCCGAATACAACGCGGGCGCGAGCCGCGCGCAGCGCTGGGCGGGCGGTGATGGCAGCGTGGCGGTGGCGCCGGATGAGTTTCGCCGGAGCATCGATTTCCCCGGGACGCGCAACTACCTCGAGTCGGTCATGGCGCGTCGGCTATTCTACCAGCGCCGCGGCACGCTTTAGCGCCTAACGAGTGATGCGGAGGCGGAGGAAGACGGGGCCGTTTTCGAGCGCGACCTTCGATTTCACGATCTGCACCGAGCCGTTGGTCGAGATGACTTCGTCGATCGTGGTCGCGGGCTGCCACCGGAGTAAATCGCTCGAGCGCTCGACGACATAAGTGAGGTCAGACGCGGGAACGACGAACCGCGTGGAAGTGAGCACCGCGAAACCGACTTCGCGAGACAGCGTCGGCTGCGCGATGACGAGCGCGATCCACGGGAGCCGGGTCGAGATGCGCGTCGGATAAAGGTTTGTCGGACCGTTGCTCGGGACGTAGCCGGTTCCGTCGAACTCGAAGAAGCCGCTCGCGTCGTAGAGGGCGCCGAAAAATTGCCCGCCGCCCTGCGCATCGGTGTAGTACGGCCCGTCGACCGCATAGTGAATGCCGGCCAATTTCCAGAGACCGTTGTCATTGATAAAGGCCGCGCCGCCGGAGTCGCCCACGGAAAGATGGCATTCGTTAGGTAAACCAGCTTCGTCGAAGGCGGCATAGAGCAGGTCGTTCTGCGCGCCAAAGGGATAGATGCCAGTGACGAAATTTTCGCCCCAGCGCAGCACGCCGTCGCCTGTTCCCCAGGCCCAGCCGTGCCGCACGTTTCCGAGCAAGATCTCCGCGCCGCGCTGTGTCCCGCGTCCGAAGACCGCGATGCGTTTTCCGATTTCATCCGAGCGGCTGTAGAGCGGCGCGAAGAGCGGTAACGTCTCGGCGACGCGGAGGATTTGCAGGTCGCCCATTGGATCAGGGATGAGCGCGGTCACGTGATAGGTCACGCCGCCGAAAAGGAAGGTATCGCCCTGATTTCCGATGTGTTTGGCGGAGAGCAGATAATTGGGCGCGATCGGCGTCGCGGTGAACCCGCCCCAGAGGACTTCGTATTGCCAGCCGCTGTTCGTGAGATCGCCGGTGGGCGCGGACGTGTTAGCGGCAGGGTCGCCGGTGCGCAAAAGGATGACGCCGTCGACCGTCGCGACCGCCAGAAAAAGCAGGAGGGCGCTGAGTGCACGCAGTCGCGCAATCGACGTGCGGCGAAAGTCTGGTAACGGTGAGCGCATGGATAAGGCGGCGATCGCCGACACTCTGGAGAGAATCGCTACACTACTTGAGCTGAAAGGCGAGAACCCGTTCAAAGTGCGCGCCTACACAAACGCGGCGCGCTCGATCGAGACGTGGGGCGGGAACATCGCCGGCCTGCGCGAGGAGGGGACGCCCGAGAAAATCCCCGGGATCGGCAAAGCGATCGCGGGCGTGATTCGCGAGCTGGTCGAGACGGAGGCGTCGGAGGTGTTGGCGGAATTGCAGGCGCAGTTCCCGGCCGGGATTTTCGATTTGTTTAAGCTCCCCGGCCTCGGCGCGAAGAAGGTCAAAGCGCTGCACGAAAAACTCGCGATCGGTTCCGTCGAGGAGCTACGCGCGGCCTGCGCGGAGGGGCGGTTGGCCGAGTTGCCTGGTTTCGGGAAGACGACGCAGGAGAAATTGCTCAAGGCGATCGATGAGCGGACGAAGCACGCCGGGACGTTCCAGTTCGGCGCGATCGCGGCGGAGGCGGAGACGCTCTGCGACGATCTGCGGGCGCTGGAGGAGACGCTCCATGTCTGCATCGCGGGCAGCTATCGGCGGCGGAAAGAGATCGTGCGCGACCTGGATTTCATCGTCGCGACGCGGGCGCCGGAAGTGGTCTCGCAGGCATTCCTCACTCATCCGGCGGTCGAGTCCGTCCTCGTGCAGGGCGCGACGAAGACGAGCGTGCGCCTCCATTCCGGCATCCAGTGCGACCTGCGCGTGGTCGCGCCGGAGGAGTATCCCTTTGCCCTGAACTACTTCACCGGGAGCAAGGAGCACAATATTGTGATGCGGAACCGCGCCCTGCAGCGCGGCTGGACGCTGAACGAGTATCGGATCTCGCCCGCGCCGGTCGATCCGGAGGCGAAACGGAAACGCGCCGACGCGCAGGCCATCCCGGAGGTGCGGGAGGAGTCGGACCTCTACCTCTCGTTAGGCCTCGAC
>JBKJKL010000022.1:0-2528 GCA_046597485.1 Chthoniobacterales bacterium | reverse complement strand
GCGTCGCTCAGCTCGGTAAGCAACTCCGGCCGGTGCACCGCGGCCGTGTTCACACTCACCTTGTCTGCTCCGGCGAGCAGGAGCCTTCTCGCGTCGGCTACCGAGCGAATGCCGCCGCCGACGGTCAGTGGGACAAAGACGGCGCGCGCCGTGCGTTCGACTACGTCCACCATCGTCGCGCGTTCATCGCTTGTGGCGGTGATGTCGAGGAAGACGATCTCGTCCGCCGACTGCTCGTTGTAGCGCTCTGCCAGCTCGACCGGATCGCCCGCGTCGCGCAGGCCGACAAAGTTCACGCCTTTCACCACGCGGCCGTGACTGACGTCGAGGCAGGGAATGATGCGTTTCGCGAGCATCAGAGGGCGGCGAACTGGCGAAGGATTTCCAGCCCGGCCGCGCCGGATTTTTCCGGATGAAATTGCACGCCGAAGACTTGGCCGCTCTCGATCGCGGCGCTGAAAGGCTGGCCGTAATCGCAAGCCGCGGCGGTCTGCGCGCAGAGCGGCACGCGGTAGCTGTGCGCGAAATAAAAATAGCCGCTCACCGGCAACCGTGGCGTCTGCGTAGGCGCGATCTCATTCCAGCCCATGTGCGGCACACGCGCTTCCGAGGGAAAGCGCTCCACCATGCCGGGGAAAATACCGAGCCCGTCGGTCCCGGGCGCTTCTTCGCTGCGCTCAAAGAGCGCCTGCATCCCGAGGCAAATGCCGAGAAACGGAATGCCCGCGCGGATGCGATCGCCAAGCGCCACACGCAACCCAAGCGCATCGAGCGCCTCCATCATTTGCCGGAAGTGACCCACGCCGGGCAGCACGATCTTCTCCGCGTGCTGCAGCGCCTCCGCCTCTCGCACCAATTCGTGCGCGACGCCCACGGTCGCGAAGGCATTTTGCACGGAGCGCAGATTTCCCGCGCCGTAATCGACGATCGCGATCACAGCAGGCCTTTCGTGGAAGGCAGCTGGTCGCGCAGCCGCTCATCGGTCGAGCAGGCGAAGCGCAAGGCGCGCGCGAAACACTTAAAGAGCGCCTCGATTTTGTGATGGCTCGAACGGCCATGCATCACCTTCAGGTGCAGGTTCGCCTTCGCGTGCTGCACGAAGGCATCGAAGAAATCAGGCAGCAGCTCGACCTCGAGTCCACCGACCTGCCGCGCCCGCACCTTGTCCTGGTAAAAGAGCGCGGCCCGTCCGCCGAGATCGACCGCCGCGACGGCGAGGGTCTCGTCCATCGGCTGCACGAAATATCCGGCGCGATTGATTCCGACACGGTCGCCGAGCGCCTGCGCGAAAAGCTGCCCGAGGACAATGCCGACGTCCTCGACCGTGTGATGCTGATCGACGTGCAGATCACCATTCGCGGTGAGCGTGAGATCGAAGCCGCCGTGCTTCGTGAAGAGCTCGAGCATGTGATCGAGGAATCCGATCCCGGTCTTAATCTCATACTGACCGCTCCCATCGAGCACGAGGCGAGCGGTGATCTGCGTCTCGGTTGTTTGACGGGAAATTTTGGCGCGGCGTTTCACAACACAGCCTCCAGTAGGTTCACGTTGTCGACCACCGCGATGGCACCACCCGCGCGCAGTCGCTCCGCGAGATCGGCATCGCCGTCCGTCACCCCGACGAACCGCACGCCGGCCGCGCGCGCGCTGGCCGCGTCGTCGACATTGTCACCGATGTAGGTGAGCCGGTGACCGGGGTGAGCTGCCGCAATGGCGAGCAGGCCATCCGGCGCCGGCTTCGCCCGTTCCACTTCCTCGTCGGCGATGATCGTGGCCCACTCGAGCGCGGGCGCGCAGCGGTTGAGTGTCAGATTGATTTCGAAACGTGTCCGGCCGCTGAAGATGCCTAACGAGTAATCGCGCCCCAGCCGCTCGAGCAATCCGGGCTGCGGGATCCACGTTTCGCGCGTGATCAGGCCGTCGTTATTCTTGCCGAGGAAGAACGACTGGAAAACCTCGACCACTTCCGCGTAAGGCACGTCGCGTTGCGCGGTGTCGAGGATCAGCTTCTGCGCGAGCGCCCAGTCGTTATTCCAGCCGCCGGCTTTCTTGTAGGCATTGATCGTCTCGAGCGAGACAACCTCGCCGGTGTAATGCAGCACCGTTGCGGCGATGGCCGCGAGATAAGAATCGCTCACTTCCGCGAGCACTCCGTCCATGTCGAAGACGAGCACTTCGTTTTTCATCGCATCACCTCCAGTAGCTGCACGAAGCGCTCCGTCTGCGCGCGCGTGCCGACGGTGACCCGAGCGCAACCCGGCAGCTCGTGACTGCGGTCGCGGATCAGCACGCCCGCTTCGCGCATCGCGGAGCAGACCTCGCCGACGCGGGTGCCGAGTTGAAGCAGGACGAAGTTGCCTTCACTCCGATAGAAAGGAACGCCGAGACGATCGAGTTCACGATAGAGCCACTCGCGCGCAGCACGCACTTCGCGCACGTAACGATCGACGTAGGCGACATCGCCGACGGCCGCGACGGCGGCGAGCGCAGCCAGCGTGTTCACACTGTAAGGCGACTGCGCTTTGCGC
>JBKJKL010000205.1:0-5438 GCA_046597485.1 Chthoniobacterales bacterium | reverse complement strand
GCGTTGTCCGAGGCGGGAGCCGCTGCCTGCGCGTGGAGCGCCGCGAGAGCGAGGGAGAGGGCTGCGAGACAGATGGATTTATTCATAGGGGTAGGGGGTTTAGGAACGAACGAAAATCTCGGCCAATTTCGCGCCTCGTCGAGTATAAAAAAGCGGAGCGAAGCGCGCGTTCTTGTCCCGCACAGTCAGCCAGATGATGTCAAAAGCTGTCCGGGCCGCCGCCTTCTTGTTCCCTCTGCCGTTTTTCATAGTGTGGCTCGTATGTTCTACGAAAGGCGCGCCCCGTGGGTGCGTTTTTTTTTCGCGAAAAGTCGTGCGTCGCCCCTTTCGGATGTGTCCGGCATCCCTAAACACACTCAAAATCCCGATGCCTCCCGCGTAATGGTTGCGGCGGCGGACGCTAGCCTCGACAACTTCGTTGATTGTTCTTTTGGTAGGGCGTGACCGCTGGGCGCGCCGCAGACGGACGGCCCAGCGGTCCGTCCCTACCAATTCCGCCGCGAGCGGAACCGACCTGGTCAGAGAGAAACGAGAAGGGACATTGACGAGCGCATCACAACTGCGAGCAAATCAAGCGCGACAAACACCCGACACTTGCCGCCATGAGCAGCCAGCCAGAACGAGCCGCCGCCGCCGTCCTCGAGCAGATCAGCCGCTACCACATGCCCTTCGGCATGTTTGGCCCGAAGCATTATCCGCCGCACGGCGTCCCCATCTACGATCTCCCGGCGGAATACCTTGCCTGGTTCGCGCTCCAAGGCTTCCCGGAAGGCCGCCTCGGCGAGCTGCTCCAGCTCGTTTACCAGACAAAGGCCGATGGCTGCGACGGCGTCTTCGATGCCATCCGGCGGAAAGCGGGCGGCCGCTACAAACTCCGTCCGCCCAAGCAACGCGCCTGGAAGTTTGAGTAACTCCGCCTCCGCCGCGCGCGGCGATCGTTTCAGGTTAAGCCCCGCCTACGCCGATCGACGCAAACGCAGACAGCACCCGAGCATCGACAGCCCGCCGAGCAAGATGCTCCAGGTCGCCGGCTCCGGCACGGCCGTGCCGTTGGGCGAAAGCCGCACGCCGTTCCCATCGGTGATGAAAGTCGCGTAGTTTCCGTTGGGCGGGATGGTGCCGGGGGCGTTGCTCACCGTCATCTGCGTGCCCGCTTTCAGCGTGATCACGTTCCCCACCGCCACGGTGGAGGATGGCCCGAAGATGTACAGATCGTTCGCCCCGATATTGCCCACCGCCACGCCCGAATTCACGCTTGCGATCGACACATTCGGCCCGCTATTCACCGAGTAAACGATGGTGCCGGTGAAGCCCATCTGGCTCCCGACCACGTTGCCCAGGTTCTGGAAGATGAAGAACGGCGCATTCAGCGTCGGCGCGGTGTTAATCACGTAGCTGACCGCGGTATTCAGGGTCAGGACAAACGGCGTCCCGCTCCCGCCCGAGAGAGTGAGGTTTGCCTGGGCGCGTGCGCTGCCGAGAGCAGCGCAGAACAGCACCGCGGTGAGAGTGCAAAGAGCAAGACGAGGGGGGATGAGGCGCATGGGGGAGGGTTTCCTATGTTGGCGTGGGGGGTGAACCAAACGGACGTTTTCGAGCACGCGCCAAGCGTGGCCGAGGCCCGAGAATGAGAACCAACCCGGCAAGCGTCAATCAGATTTCCGGCGGCAGCGCAAGGCTCGGAGCGCCGCCATGCCTAACGACCCGTCATCTGTTCCAGCCGCTCTGGATAACGCTCGCCATGCACCGTGATCTGCGCCGCCGCCCCGTCGATCTCCCGAAGGTCTTCCTCGGTGAGGGTTAACTCCACTGCGCCCAGGTTCTCCTCCAGCCGATGCAGCTTCGTCGTCCCGGGAATCGGCACGATCCATGGCCGCTGCGCTAACAGCCAACCGAGCGCGATCTGCGCTGGCGTCGCCTGCTTCGCAGCCGCGATCTTGCCCAGCAAATCCACCAGCGCCTGGTTCGCCTGCAGCGCCTCCGGGGTAAAACGCGGGAGATTACTCCGGAAATCTGTGCTCTCGAACTTCACGTCGCCGCCCATTTTCCCGGTCAGGAATCCGCGACCGAGCGGGCTATACGGCACCAACCCGATACCCAGCTCCTCCAAGACGGCCAGCGTTCCGCCTTCCACATTCCGCGTCCAGAGTGAGTACTCATTCTGCAAGGCGCTTACCGGCTGCACCGCGTGCGCCCGCCGGATCGTTTGCACGCCCGCCTCCGAGAGACCGAAATGCCGCACCTTCCCCTCCGCGATCAATTCCTTGACCGTCCCTGCCACTTCCTCGATCGGCACCGCCGGGTCCACCCGGTGCTGGTAGAGGAGATCGATGTAATCCGTCCGCAGCCGCCCCAGCGCGGCATCCGTCATGGCGCGGATGTTTTCCGGTCGGCTATCCGTCCCCTCCGGCGGCTCTCCGCCTTTGAAGCCAAACTTGGTCGCGATCACCACCTGCTCGCGGAAAGGCTCCAGCGCCCCGCCCAGAAGCTCCTCATTCGCAAACGGCCCATAGGCTTCCGCCGTGTCAAAAAAAGTAACCCCGCGCTCATAAGCTCCCCGCAGCAGCGCGATGCCTTCGTCCTTCGGGAGCGCCGGCCCATAGCCATAGCTTAGTCCCATGCAGCCCAGCCCTACGGCCGAGACTTCCAGCTTCCCTAGTGTGCGCTTTTCCATAGCTGGAGAGTAGCACCCGTTTCCCATCGTGCACGGAAAGGAAGGAGGGAGACCGCCGGCCTTAGCTTGGTGAAGGCCTGTTGCAACGAATGGTAATCGATCCGGGCACTGCCCGCAGGCGCCGCCGCCGCGGACCGTCGATTCGTTGTGCTTGTGCTTTCGCCCAGGGCACCGAATATCACGCTTATGAGCTGGATGGATCAGATCGCGAACGTGCTACAAAACTACACCCAACCCGGCGCCGCGCCGGACAACGAAGTGGAGTCGAACTTCCGCCAGGTGGCGCAAGCCGCGCCGCAGGAAGATCTCGCGGGAGGCCTCGCCTCTATGTTTCGCAGCGAGCAGACGCCGCCCTTCCCGCAGCTCGTGAGTCAGCTTTTCGGCAATTCCAACCCGAACCAGCGCGCGAGCCTCCTGAACACTCTCATGGCTGGCGGTGCTGGCGCCGGCATCCTCTCGCAAATCGCGAAGGCTGCCGGAATCTCGCTGCCCGGCGGTGGCGGAAGTCCGCAGATTACCCCAGAGCAGGCCGCGCAGATTCCCACGTCAGCGGTCCAAGAGGCAGCCGCGCACGCGGAGAAGCAGGACCCGTCCATCGTCGATCGCGTGAGCCAGTTCTACGCGCAGCATCCGATGATTGTGCAGACCCTCGGCACCCTCGCCATGAGCATGGCGATGTCGCACCTGGCCAATCGCCGCCGTTAGTCGCCCGACCGGCAGCAGCGCGCTGCGATGCAGAAGCAGTCGAAGACCACCGTCTCCGTCCAGGCGGGAGAGCTCCGGTTCAACAAGGTCAACCTAACCGCGCGGCGCTGGCGCGATGTTTACGGCTGGATCCTTTCCCTTACCTGGACGCAGTTCCTCCTCTTTCTTGCCGGCGTTTATCTCCTGATCAACGCGGTCTTCGCCGGGCTCTACTGCATCGGCGGTGGGGTCGAAGGCATGCCGGCCCACTCCTTTCCCGATGCCTTCTTCTTTAGTACGGAGACGCTCGCCACCGTCGGTTACGGGCACATGTATCCCACGTCGCTCTACGCGCACATCATCAGCACGATCGAGATCATCAACGGCATGTTTTTCATGGCCGTCATTACCGGGCTTATCTTTGTCCGCTTCTCCCGTCCGCAGCCCGGGATCGAGTTTAGCGATAAGCTGGTCATCGCCCCGTTTAAGGGTCAGCCCACCCTCATGCTGCGCGTGGCCAACCTGCGCGATCGCAGCCTCGTCGAGGCGCGCTTCAAGATCATGTTCATGCGCGATGAGCCGATCGAGAACGACGAACTCTTCCGTCACTTCTACATGCTCCAGCTGCACTTCGATCGCGTGATTTCCTTCCCGGCCGCGCTGACCCTGCGGCACACGATTGATCAGTCGAGTCCGCTCTTCGGCGAAACCGCGGAGACGCTCGAGGTGGCCGCCAGCTTCTTCGTCGCTTCCGTGATCGCGATCGAGACCGTTGTCCCCGCGGAAGTGCACACGCACCGATCCTATTCCTCGCGCC
Source organism: Chthoniobacterales bacterium (assembly GCA_046597485.1). Taxonomy (GTDB): domain Bacteria; phylum Verrucomicrobiota; class Verrucomicrobiia; order Chthoniobacterales; family UBA10450; genus JACCTI01. The sequence goes on along the minus strand of JBKJKL010000205.1, from coordinate 1,263 downwards.
AGGTCCGCTTCGGCCATCGCTTCGTCGAGATCTATAGCGATCGGGTCGAGGGCCAGGTCACGGCCGATTACGCGCGCCTGCACGAGACCGAGCCGTTCATCGCCGACACTCTCGTTCCGAGAAAGTGACTAAGCCTTGCTCGCCTGCGGTAACAACGAGTTCCGGTGCTCGGGTCATGGTAGGGCGCGACCGCCGGGCGCGCCGTCCCCGCCCGGACGGCTCAGCGATCCGTCCCTACCACCTCTACATGTGGGTGAACGAGTAACCAAAATCCTTCCAGTTCTAAGTCGACACTTAGAAGATCCGACCCCTTTCTGCACCCCCTTCAGGCCAATCGACCGGAGTTCCTATTTCGGTCCCGGGCAGAGTTGGGCGTGCAGTTGGGTGGTCAGGTTCTCGATCCGCTGGCTCAGATCCTTCGTCACCTCGGTCAGCTTGGTGTTCTGGTTGATCAGCTCCAGTAAGGTTGCGGTTTGCCCGGCGGCCAATATTTCACGTTCCTCGCTCGCCAAGGCCAGCGCTTCCCGGTGCTGTGCGTCCGCGTCCGAATGCGCCTTATCGCGGTCGGCCTGGCGGGTTTGGGCCAGCAAGATCAGCGGCGCCGCATACGCCGCCTGAAGACTGAACGCGAGATTGAGCAGGATGAAGGGATAGAGATCGAAATGGGTGATCCCGGCCACGTTCAGCACGATCCAGATCGCCACTACCAATGTCTGGGTTACAAGGAAGAACGGCGTCCCGAAAAAGCGCGCGAACGCCTCCGCCTTGAGCGCAAACCAATCGTTTCCAAACACGGGGGTGAGATGACGGTGGGGCAGGTGAAACCGGAAATAATGAGGGTCGCGATGGTGCTCACCCAACGTAGCGGAGGGCGTCTCTGTCGTGTTCATGCCGCCCTTGTAAGGGAAGTTCTTCGTACCGTCGAGCAGGCGTCGCGTCGTCCGAACCGGCGATGTTCCGGCGTTCGCACTAAGGTAGGGCGCGACCGCTGGGCGCGCCGTCCCGCCCCGGACGGCTCAGGGATCCGCGGTTTTCCTCCCGGGTAGGGTGGGCGTCCCGCCCGCCGAGCGCGGCATCCTGCGGCGCGGTCTTTTGCGCATTGTCGAAAGTTCGTTCAGGCGAGACGCCCGAACCGGCGGGCAAGATGCCCATCTACCCGGGAGAGACGTAGCTTGACGGCGATCTTCGTTACCGGCTTTGCGGAAGGGAGACGCACAATTGCGAAAAGTTGCGACGAAACCCTCGAGACAATAGGCAGGAGAC
>JBKJKL010000138.1:0-10579 GCA_046597485.1 Chthoniobacterales bacterium | reverse complement strand
AGCGTATAACCACTCGTTAGGGCGGACGCAATCCTCTTTCCAGTCGCGGCTGCCGGATCGGGCCGTCCTGTGCGCGCAGACGGCTCTTGCCTGAGGGTCTTTTCGCCGCATAATACGCCGCAGACCCGGGGGTATAGCTCAGTTGGTAGAGCGCTTCGTTCGCAATGAAGAGGCCAGGGCTTCGAATCCCCTTACCTCCACTCCCCTGCCTCGCATTCTCTTGCGGAGGTTTCATGTAGCAGTTACGGAAGCGCTTCCACTCAACACCACGCAAGGAGATCAAATTTATGCCAGCACGAATCGGAACCGCAGTTTGGGAAGGGACCCTGAAAGAGGGCAAAGGCTCGATGAAACTCGGCAGTGGCGCCTATGAAGGCCCGTTTTCCTTTCAATCCCGCTTCGAAAGCGGCACCGGAACCAACCCGGAAGAGCTGATCGGCGCGGCGCTGGCTGGTTGCTTCTCGATGGCCTTGTCGTCGAACCTGGAGAAGGCTGGTCATCCGGCGAAACGGATCAGCACGACTGCGAATGTGAAACTCGAAATGGTCGACGGCGGACCGAAGATCACCACGATCGAGCTCGAGACCGAAGCCGAAGTGCCCGGGATGGACGACAAGGCCTTTCAGGAACAAGCCGAGAAGACGAAGACCGGATGCCCGGTTTCGCGAGCGCTCGCCGGCACTGAGATTAAGCTGACCGCGCGGCTCAAAAGCTAGCGCCCAAGCACGCTAGCACTCGTTAGCCGGCGTTACTCCAAGGTCACGGCGCGACTCGCCGGGCCGCCGAAATCGCAACGCAGCGGCCGATCGCAACGCTGTCGCCGCTCGCCCTCCAGGATTGATCGAAAGGGTCGCGCGGGGAACCGAAAATGGACCTGCTTGGCCACATTGGTGCGTTGAAACTCCCACCCCCGTCCCGAGCAGCTCGGAACTTTGGAGACGTTTCCCGTATTCCACTGCAAACCAAACGATCATGCCCCCAGCCTATTCTCTCCTTCCAGGGCGCTGCCACGGCGCTATCACCGCACTGACACTCCTGGTCCTCGTCCTACTTATCCGGCCGGGCGAAGCCTACCCGATCTCCGGCACCGTAAAGGGCAGCGGCATTCAAAATGGGCCGGATCCTGCGATCATCGCCGTCAACGAAGCCGACGGACTGACCCATTGGTATATGTATTGTACGAGCGGCGCGATCAATGACACCGACCGCACAAGCACCGGAGCGTATTCCGTGCACCTGATGACCATTTTTCACACCACCGACTTGGTGAACTGGAATTACGTCAGTGACGTCTTCAGCAAGCGGCCACGGTGGGTCAATAGCAACAACGTCTGGGCGCCGGACATCCAGTATTTCAACGGGAAGTTCTTTCTCTATTACACTGCGCCGGACGCGACTGCGCCGGGCGTGAGCGGAGGCGGTGGGGCGATCGGCGTTGCCACCAGCGCGAGCCCCACGGGCCCGTGGACCGACAGTGGCGGGCCGGTGGTGGAAGTGCAAAGCGGACGCTGGGTCTACGATCCTTTCATTATCGTCGATGACTATGGGCCGGCGCCGAGCGGACAACGTTATCTTTTCTACGGGAGCTACTCGGGTGGGATGTTTGCGCGCAAGCTCTCGGCCGATGGATTACACACCGATAAAATCTCCGAGGTCGCGATCGCGATGGCCGACCGTTTCGAGGGCGCTTACATCCGCAAGCACGACGGGATGTATTATCTCTTCGCCTCCTCGGCCAACTGCTGCAATGACAGCCTGACTGGTTACACAGTGTATGTGGGACGCTCTGCGAGCTTACTCGGGCCCTACAAGGATCGCGAGGGCACGAGCTTTCTCGAGAGCCGTGTCGGCGGCACACCAGCCCTCACCATGAACGGCAACAAATGGATTGGCCCCGGTCATAACGCCGCCTTGACCGACTTCGCCGGGCAGGACTGGTTCGTCTACGCGGGGGTGAATCGGAACGATCCCGCCTTCGCTAACAGCGGCTACACCAAACGCGCGCCGCAGCTCGATCCGCTCGATTGGGGCAACGTCTGGCCAGTGGTGCGCGGAGGTTTCGGCCCCTCCGAAGCCGTCACCAGCAGACCGGCCGCGCAGCGCAATCAGACAAGTAGTTACACGCCTGTTTTTGTCACACCGGATGCGCCGGGCGTTTTGATCGCGCAGCTCTCGGATGAATTCGACGGCGCGAAACCATGGAGCTGGACATGGGCGGCTAACCGGGTGCCGGCCGCTGGCACTTATGGCCTAACGAACAATGGCACGTTCTCCTTCCAGGTGCAGAATGCCGACCTCTACGAAAGCCGAAACAACGCTTCTGTCCTGATCGAGCCCACTCCGTCGAGCGACTACCTTGTCGAGACGCGCGTCTACCTTCCGATCGCGCCCGATTTCACTAATCACAACTACGCGCAAGCCGGTCTCGTCATTTACGGCGACGACGATCGCTACCTGAAACTGGTTCACGTCGCGATCAACGGCACGCGGCAGACGGAGTTCGCCAAGGAAGTCCCGACCGGCCAGCGCTACGGCAGCTCCCCTATCGGCACCCCGAGCGACTGGACCTTCCTCCGCATCGCTAAACGAACAAACGTCGCGACCGCGGAAGAAAATTACACCGCCTATTCGACAACGCAGACCGACGTTACCGGCCAACCCGTAAACTGGGTGCGCGGCAGCACCTGGACGCACTCGTTAGGCGCGAACGCGAAGATCGGTCTCGTCGCGCAAAGCGGCCTCGGCTACACCGCGCAGTTCGATTACGTGCGCGTCTTCACGCTCGCCCCGTGAGGACCTACTTCGCCAACTCGTAGAGATACTCCACGAACGACATGACCGCGCCGTCGTAGCCCTGGATTTTCGGATTCGTCGACTCGATCACGTAATACTCATCCGGCGCATGCGCCCCGCTCCCGTGCCCGAGACCAAAGTGTCCTGCGGCCAGCTTCAGCGGCTCGCCCGTGAAGACGAAGCCCGGATAAGAGCCCGCATTGCGCGGCCACATTACCGGCTCGATTCCGGCGCGTTTCAAGACCGAGACCTGCGCTTGAATGAGCGGCGAGTTTGCCGACGTACTCGTTGGATCGTAACCGCCGCTCATGTTCACTTCGATGTCGCCGAAGCCGCGCTTCGCCAAGTGCGCTTTGATCGCCGGTACTACGTCGGCCGCTTTCATATCGGGCACCAATCTAAAATCCATTTTCGCCAACGCCTTGTGCGGCAAAACAGTCTTCCCGCCCGGTCCGGTGTAGCCGCCAACCAACCCTTCAATGTTCGCCGTCGGCTGCGATTCCAACCGCTCGTTCGCCTGTTCCCACGGCAGATCGCCGATCCAATGCTGCACACTCAACTGCTTCTTCGCCTGCGCTTCACTGCGCACCTTCGAAGCGTTCTCGATCATCGTCTTCTCTTCGGTGCTGATCGGCCGCGGCTTCGCGTAACCATCGATCGTGATCTCGTTCCCATCTTCTGACACGAGCGTGTTCAACGCGTGGACCAAATGCCACGCCGGGCTATCGACCATCGCCTTGAGCGAGGAATGAATGTCCTTCCCTGGCCCGCGTCCCCATTTTTCGCCGCTCGAAACTAGCTCCAACTCGACCACACCCTTCGAGCCGAGATTGACCGACACGATGCCGTCGAGGTCCTGCATGGTCGAAGGCATGAACACGCCGACGCACTTCGATAACGCCGCCAGCACTTCCGGCCGCCTAACGAGTTGCGCAATATGCGGCGAACCAATCTCTTCCTCGCCCTCGGCCACCATCACCAAGTTCACCGGCAGCTTCTTGTTCGCGCCTTTGATCGCATGCAGCGCAGCGAGAAAGGCCGCTTCCGGCCCCTTCTGATTCACCGCCCCGCGACCCACGATCGCCTTGCCGAGTCCCGGCTTATCGACCAGCGCCGCTTCCAGCGGGGGCGAGGTCCATTCCTTCGGATCGAACTGCTTCACATCGTACATGAAATAAAGCCCCACCGTCTTGGCTGCGCCCGCATCGTAGGTCGCAAACACACCCGGTTTCCCATCAGTAGTGATCACTGTCGCTTGCTGAAAGCCGGCCTCCTTCGCCATCTTCGCCATCAACTCCGCGCCCGCGGGAAAATTGAGATCCTCCGCCGCGATCGAGGGCAGCTTGATCCAATCTTGCAACCGCTTGACCGCCTCATCGTGTCGCTTAGTAACTTCGGCTTTGATGTCGGCGAGGTCGTTATCTGCCGAGCGCGAACTCGGAGCGAGCGTGACGAGGAAGGAGGCGGCGAGCGCAGCCGCGAAGCGAGTCGTGCGAATCATGAGGAATTCGATCGATGCAGGCTCGTGCTCTTTCAACTGAAAAAGACCGCGCAAGCGGCCGCGCGTCCTACATCGTCCCTGCGAGCTGCTCCACGCCCGCGGCCGCAGTCGGGAGCGCGATCGTGAACGCCGAGCCGACGCCGAGTTCGCTCTCCACCGAAAGCTGGCCGCCCATCGCCTGGATCAACTCCCGGCTGATCGCGAGCCCGAGGCCAACGCCGCGCTGGCGCGAGTCGATCCGGTTCCGGTCGACCTGCACGAAGGGATCGAAAATGCTGGTGAGATGCTCCGCCGGAATGCCGCAGCCATTGTCGCGCACTGCGATGCGGGTGAGGCGTTCATCGCCGCTGCACTTCATCGTGATCTGGCCGCCGCGTGGCGTGAACTTGATCGCGTTCGTGAGCAGGTTGAGCAGCACCTGCTGCAGGCGGTCGGCATTCGCGCGCATCTTTAGATCCGCCGCGCAACCGTCGCGCGTGTAGTGCAACTGCGCCTCGGCCAGCTTCGGCATCACGAGCGTCTCGGCGCGGTCGAGCGCGGGCTCGACCGAGACCACCTCGAGCCGCAGGCTGGCCGCGCCACTCTCGAGGCGCGCGAAGTCGAGGATGTCTTTCAAGAGGCGCACCAGTTCGTCGCTCGCGCTTCGCACCGATTGCAGATCGTGGCGCTGCTCGGTCGTGATCGGCCCGCTCACTTCATTCATCAGCAAGTCGCAGTAGCCGGAGATCGCCTGGAGCGGCGTGCGCAACTCATGCGACATCATGGAAAGGAACTTGGCCTTCGCATCGCTTGCCGCCTCCGCGGTGCGCTTCGCCTGGAGCAACTCGTCCTCGTATCGCGCCCGCTGCAGCATGCGGACGAAGACGCACTCGTTCAGCATCTCGCCAGCGCGCTCGCGGCGGATGGCGTTGGTTAGAACGGGCACCTCTGCGCCGCTCCGGCTGCGCAGGGTTAGGTAGATTTCCTCGGCCTCTCCATGCAGCTTCAGGACAGGGAAAAAGTGCGTGTGATAGAAGATACGCGCGCCAACCGGGAGCAGGCTCTCCAGCCGCTGGCCAGTCAATTCCTCGGCAGTGTAACCGAGCATGCTGGCGAGCGTGACGTTGATCGCGCGGATGACGCCTTCATCCGAGAAGACGAGGTAACCGCAGGGCGCAGTCGCGAGCAACGGATCCATCGCGGGAGGCAGCGCCTAGGCGGCGTGCGCGAGGGTGAGATAATCGTTGATAATCGCGATCGTCTCCGCCGGTGCGCTCATGTGCGGGCAATGCCCCGTGGCCTGCATGTGCCGGAAGGTGCTGCGCGGCATGGTGCGGGCGAGGAACTCTCCGGCCGTGACCGGCGCGATCGTGTCGTCGCTGCACTGCATGATGAGCGAGGGCACCTTCAGTTGCACAAAGTCGGTGCGATGGTCCGAAAGAAAAGTTACCTGCGCGAAGTGCCGCGCGATCTTCGGATCGGTCGCGCAAAAGCTTTGCTCGAGCTCGGCGGAGAGCTCGCTCCGTTCCGCGTTCTTCATCACCGCAGGCGCGAGGAAGCTGGCCCAGCCGAGATAATTTTTGTCCATCAACTCGAGCAGTCCCTCGATGTCGGGCCGGTCGAAGCCGCCGATGTAATTTGGCGGATCATTAATGTAGGAAGCCGAAGGGCCGACAAAGACGAGACGCTCAAATCGTTCCGGCGCTTTGTTCGCCGCGAGAACGCCAATCACGCTGCTGACGGAGTGCCCGACGAAAATGACATCGTGCAGGTCCAGCGCCGCGCAGATCTCAAGCACATCCTCCGCATAGCCGGCGAGCGAGCCGTAGCGCCGTTCGTCGTAGGCCGAGAGATCCGATTTGCCCGAGCCGACATGATCGAAGGTCACGATCTTGAAGCGATCGGCGAAGGCCGGCGTGACGAAGCGCCACATGTTTTGGTCGCAGCCGAAGCCGTGGGCGAAGATCATCGGCTGCGTCCCAGAGCCCGAGACGCGCACATTATTTCGGCTCAGGACATCCATGAATGGCAGGAACTTACGCTGCCAGCGTGGGTGGAGCCAAAGCTTTTCGGCAGCAGACTCACCTGTGCGGAATAAGGCGACCGGAAGCGAATAAAAGATGGTGCGGCCGCGCCCACTCTACTCCTCGCCCGAATGTTGCGCCGTGCGCGGTCACGATCCCTTTTTGCGATCGCGAAAAGGCAGAATGTCTCGCCCACCAACTCGCGCTCGGTCGCCAGGAATCCGAAGCCGAGGCAGCTGCGGCAAAAAGTCGGGTCAAACGCCCCGCCAAAGCGCTCCGCACGCCCGAATACATCCAAGCAGCCGTCGATCCTTTTGAAAAAATGAGAATGGTTTCCGTCGAGTTCGTTCTGGGCCGTAGTCGCCACCTCCGCAGATGACTCGCTTCCCTGCATCCACCGGCACTGGTGGAGACAAGACTCGCTGCTAATTTTCCCGCCCCAGATGAACGACGAGGACCCTATCTCCACGGCTTCGCACTACCAGGCAGAGGAGATGAAGGCGATGCCCTTCCGCGTTCTCTTTGAATCGGCGCCCGGCCTCTACCTCGTGCTTGCTCCGGAGGATTTCTCGATCGTGGCGGTGAGCGATGCGTATCTCCGCGCGACGATGACGGAGCGCTCCGCGATCATGGGCCGCAAGATCTTCGATGTTTTCCCCGACGACCCAAACGATCCCGCCGCGGATGGCGAACGCGCGGTCCGCGCGTCACTCGAACGAGTCCGCGAAACCCGCACCGCCGATCTTATGCCGGTCGTGCGCTACCCGGTCCAGCGGCCGGAAAGCGAAGGTGGCGGATTTGAGGAGCGCTTTTGGACGCCGATCAATTCGCCGGTCTTCTCTGACGCTGGCGACCTGATCTTCATCACTCATCGAGTCGAAGATGTGACGCCTTTCATTCGCGCCAAGGACGAGGAAGGAAAGGCCGACGAAGCCTGGGACATGATCGAGCGGCGCGGTCAGCAAATGCAGGCGGAGATCGCGCTCCGGGCTTATGACCGCCGCCGCGCGGACGACCTGCAGCAGGCGCACACGCGGCTGCTGGAGAGCGAGGCGGAGCTGCGCGAAAGCGCGGACCGCTTCCGCTTCCTCGCCGAGTCGATGCCGCAGAAGATTTTCACCGCCACTGCGACCGGCGAGGTCGACTACTTTAACCTGCAGTGGATTGAGTTTACCGGGCTCACCTTCGAGCAAATCCGCGACTGGGGCTGGACGCAGTTTATCCATCCGGACGACGTCGCAGAGAATGTGCGCCGCTGGCAGCATTCCATCGACACCGGTGCGTTCTTTGAATTTGAACACCGCTTCCGCCGGGTCGATGGCGAGTGGCGCTGGCACATCTCCCGCGCCCATGCGATGCGCGCCCCGGACGGCCGCGTCCTGATGTGGATCGGGTCGAACACCGAAATCCACGACGTGAAGCTCGCCCAGGCCGAGGCGGAGGAAGCGAATCGCGCGAAGGACCGCTTCCTCGCCACCCTTTCCCACGAACTTCGCACCCCGCTCACGCCCGTGCTGATGTCTGCGGCCGCGCTCGAGCAAGAGCCCGATCTGCAGCCGGAAGTACGCGAGCAACTCGCGATGATGCGCCGCAACATCGAACTCGAGGCCCGCTTGATCGACGACTTGCTCGACCTTACCCGCGTCGCACGCGGCAAGCTCGACCTGCAGATCGGCCCGGCCAACATCCACTCCCTCCTCGAGCACACGGTGGAAATCGTCCGCTCCGAATCGAACAATAAGGACGTGCGGGTCCGCTTGGAGTTCGAAGCGCGCGTCTTTGACGTCCTGGGCGACGCAGCCCGGCTGCACCAGGTTTTCTGGAACATCCTGAAGAATGCGATCAAGTTCACGCCCACGGGCGGCGAAGTGATTGTGCGCACGAGCAACTTCGGAGAACGCGGCCTCCGGATTGCGGTCCGCGACAACGGTCTGGGCATCGATCCCGCGATTCTGCCGACGATTTTTGGCGCGTTTGTCCAAGGCGCGCCCGCGCCGGACCGGACCGCCTCCGGTGGCCTCGGCCTTGGGATGTCTATTTCAAAAACGATCGTGGAACTGCACGGCGGCACCATCACGGCCGAGAGTGCCGGCGTCGGGCAGGGCGCAATCTTTACCGTCGACCTGATGACCGATCACGCCGCGGTTCGCCGGGAAACTTTCATCGCTCCCACCACGAAGCGTCCCGTCCGCTCCTATCGTCTTCTCGTGGTCGAGGATCATGAGCCGACCCTGCAGGTGCTGGAGCGCCTTCTGCGCAAACAAGGCCACGACGTCACGACCGCGAGCACGGTCGCGGCGGCCCTCGAAGTCGCGTCGCGGGAACGCTTCGACCTCGTGATCAGCGACATCGGTCTGCCCGATGGAAACGGTGTCGACCTGATGGTGCAGCTCACGCGCGACTACGGTCTCCGTGGGATCGCCTTGAGCGGCTACGGGATGGACGAGGACTTCGCCCGCACCAAGCAGGCCGGTTTTATCGCGCACCTGATCAAGCCAATCGACTTCGACCGTTTGAACAACGTGATCGAACAGGTCGGCCACGCCGCCTAACGAGTTCTGCGGCCGCGCGACGGTTCGGAAAAGTATCCACTGCGCCCAGCGCGACGGCCGCGTATGTTGCGTCGCCTTCGGGAGGCATCTGATGGAACCATTCGTCGAAGAGATCGAGACCTACGCGCAGGACATCGTGGATACGGTACGCGAGCCGCTCCTGATGCTCGATACCACCTTGCGCGTCCGCAGTGCGAACCGCGCCTTCTACCAGACGTTCCAGGTCTCTTCCGAAGAAACCGAGAACCGCCTCATCTACGAGTTGGGGAACGGCCAGTGGGACATTCCCGCGCTGCGAACCCTGCTCGAGGACGTCATTCCGACCAGTTCGGTCTTCAACGACTTCGAGCTGGAGCACACTTTTCCGGTGATCGGCCGTCGCGTCATGCTGCTCAATGGCCGCAAGCTGCGTGCGGGCAGCCATGCCGAGTTACTCGTCTTGGCGATGGAGGACGTGACGGAGCGACGACGCTCGGAAGCTGATCTGAAGGCGATCGAGACCTACGCGCAGAACATCGTGGATACGGTGCGCGAGCCACTCTTGATTTTAGACACGACCTTGCGCGTGCGCTCGGGCAACCGCGCCTTTTACCAGGCCTTTCAGGTCTCTGCCGAAGAGACCGAGAACCAGCTGATCTACGAGTTGGGCAATGGCCAGTGGGACATCCCCAGCCTGCGCACTCTTCTCGAAGATATTGTGCCGAAAAGCTCCGTCTTCAACGACTTCGAGCTTGAGCACACCTTCCCCGTGATCGGGCGTCGCGTGATGCTACTGAACGCCCGCAAGCTCGAGGCGGGGCATCACGGCGAATTGCTCGTGCTGGCGATGGAAGACGTCACCGCGCGGAAACGGGCGGAAGAGGCGCTGCTCAAAGCGGGTGCGCTGCAAAGCGCGATTTTTAACAGCGCGAACTTTTCGAGCATCGCGACCGATGAGAAGGGCGTGATTCAGATCTTCAATGTCGGCGCGGAGCGCATGCTCGGCTACACGGCCGGCGAGGTAATGAACAAGATCACTCCGGCTGATATCTCTGATCCGCAGGAGGTGATTGCGCGCGCGAAAGCGTTGAGTGCGGAGCTGGGAACGCGGATCGCGCCAGGCTTTGAGGCTTTGGTCTTTAAGGCCTCTCGCGGGATCGAGGACATCTACGAATTAACCTACATCCGGAAGGATGAGAGTCGCTTTCCGGCGATCGTGTCGGTCACGGCGCTGCGCGACGATCAAGGGGAGATCATCGGTTATCTGCTGATCGGGACCGATAACACTGCGCGGAAGCAAGTCGAAGCCGAGCGACTGCTGCTCGATCAACGCGTGCGCGACCAACAGTTCTACACGCGCTCGCTGATTGAATCGAACATCGACGCGCTGATCACGACCGATCCGCGCGGCATCATCACGGACGTGAACAAGCAGATGGAAGCGCTCACCGGATGCACGCGCGACGAATTGATCGGCGCGCCGTTCAAGGGCTACTTCACCGATCCGGACCGCGCGGAAGCGGGAATAAAATTGGTGCTGGGCGAAGGCAAAGTGAGCGACTACGAGCTGACGGCGCGCGCGCGGGACGGCAAGGAGACGGTCGTCTCGTATAACGCAAGCACGTTTCACGATCGCGATCGAAAGTTGCAGGGAGTTTTTGCGGCCGCGCGCGATGTGACGGAACGCAAGCGCTACGAGGAATCGTTGCAGCAGGCGAACCGCGCGAAGAGCGCGTTCCTCGCCAACATGA